>CAYPAM010000106.1:0-6121 GCA_964408715.1 uncultured Lachnobacterium sp. | reverse complement strand
TATATGTATGGCTTGATGCGCTTACCAACTATATTACCAAGATTGGTTATGACCCGGACGGTTCTAACGAAATGTTTGCGCGTAACTGGCCGGCAGACCTTCATTTAATTGGAAAAGACATCGTTCGTTTCCATACGATTTATTGGCCAATTTTCCTGATGGCATTAGACTTACCACTTCCAAAACAGGTATTTGGTCATCCATGGCTGCTTCAGGGTGGAGACAAGATGAGCAAATCCAAGGGCAACGTAATCTACGCTGACGACATGGTAGATTTGTTTGGCGTTGATGCAACTCGTTACTTTGTTCTTCACGAAATGCCATTCGAAAACGACGGTGTTATCACATGGGATTTGGTTATTGAGCGCTTCAACTCAGACCTTGCCAATGTCCTTGGCAACTTAGTGAACAGAACCATTTCCATGACCAATAAATACTTCGGTGGCGTAGTACGTTCCACAGGTGTAACAGACGAAGTTGATGCAGACCTTAAGGCAGTAGTAACCGGCGCGCAGGCGAAAATCGCAGAAAAAATGGATAAGCTTCGTGTCGCTGACGCCATTTCAGAATGTTTTGCGGTATTCCGTCGTTGTAACAAATACATTGATGAAACAATGCCATGGGCATTGGCAAAAGACGAAACACAGCAGGAGCGTCTTGCAGAAGTGCTTTACAATTTAACAGAAGCTATTACTATTGGAGCAAGCTTGCTTCACAGCTTCTTACCAAATACAGCAGAAAGAATCGTAGCCCAGCTTAACACAGAGCTTCGCAGTTTAGACGAATTAGATAAATTCGGCTTATACGAAAGTGGCAAAAAAGTTACCGAAACTCCGGAAATTCTTTTTGCACGTCTTGATGCAAAGGAGGTGCTTCCTAAAGTAGAAGCTATTCAGGCAGCCCAGAAGGCAGAATATGAAGCAGAACAGGCGCGCTTAAACGGTGGCACACCAGCAGAAGAAAAGTGCGAAGAATCCGTAATTGATATTGAAGCAAAAGCAGAAATCGAGTATGATGATTTTATGAAAATGCAGTTTGCGGTAGGCGAAATCATCGCTTGCGAAGCTGTGGAAAAATCAAAGAAATTACTTTGCTCACAGGTAAAAATCGGAAGCCAGGTAAAACAGATTGTATCTGGTATCCGTAAAGACTACACACCAGAAGAAATGGTTGGCAAGAAGGTTATGGTATTAGTGAACTTAAAACCTGCAAAGCTTGCCGGGGTATTGTCAGAAGGTATGCTTCTGTGCGCAGAGGACGCAGAAGGTAATCTGGCACTTATGACTCCGGAAAAGCCAATGCCATCAGGAGCCGAGATCTGTTAGTCGGAGGAAATGATATGGAACTTATCGACATTGTAGATGAAAACGGAATCCCAACCGGGGAAACAATCGACAGAACGCTTGCGCATAGAACAGGTGCACGCCATCGTACCACCCATATCTGGATTGTACGAAAGCGTGCGGGACGTGTGCAGATTCTGCTGCAAAAGCGTGCGCAATACAAGGATTCATTTCCGGGCTGCTATGATATTTCCAGTGCGGGTCATATTCCGGCGGGGGTGGATTATATCCCATCCGGATTGCGTGAACTGCAGGAAGAGCTAAGTGTTGTTATTGATCCGGCAGAACTGGTCGAGTGTGGATTGCGCCGTACCTTTGCACAGAGGGAATTCCATGGCCATCCATATGTGGATAACCAGATAGCAAAAGTCTTCTTGCTGTGGAAAGACATAGAGGCTGAAGACATGACTCTTCAGGAAGAAGAAATCGAAAGTGTGATGTGGATGGATTATGAGGAATGTAAGGAAGCTATAAGAGCACACTCCATTCCAAACTGCATTGATATGGAAGAGCTTGAGATGTTAGAGGAGCATATGTAATGATTTTTGAAACACATGCACATTATGACGATGACCGCTTTGACGAAGACCGCGACGCTTTGCTTCGCAGTCTTCCAGAAGCGGGTATTGGCGTGGTTATTAATAGTGGCGCGTCTGTCGAATCTACTTTAGATACAGTTGCGCTTGCCGAAAAGTACCCACACGTATATGCAGCGGTAGGTGTACATCCAAGCGAAATCGCACAGCTGGATGAGTCCTTCATGGATTGGATGAAGGAACAGACGAAGTGGGACAAGACGGTTGCCATTGGAGAGATAGGTCTGGATTATTATTGGGACAAGGAGCCAGAGGTTCAAAAAATGCAGCGTTATTGGTTTGGACGCCAGATGGAGCTTGCAAGAGAAACCAAACTTCCGATTATTGTCCATTCCCGTGATGCGGCTGCAGATACCATGCAGGTGATGAAGGAGCATCACGCAGAAGACATTCCGGGTGTGATTCATTGCTATTCCTATTCAAAGGAAATGGCATTAGAATTCATCAAAATGGGATACTATATTGGTGTGGGTGGCGTTGTTACCTTCAAAAACGCCAAGAAACTGATAGAGACTGTGGAAGCGATTCCACTGACACGCATTTTACTGGAAACCGATTGTCCGTATATGGCACCAGAGCCATATCGCGGAAAAAGAAACAGCTCGTTGTATCTTCCTTATGTAGTAGAGAAAATTGCCGGGATTAAGGGCGTTTCTATGGAAGAGGTCGAGCGTGTGACAGAAGAAAATGCGCGAAAGCTTTTTTCAAAAGTAAGCTTCGTGTAAACACGAACCGCAGGAAAGAAAAGAGGAACATATGGCAACACTTGGAAATCCAAAGAATACCATAGAAGTTTTACAGAAATATAACTTTAACTTCCAGAAGAAGTTTGGACAGAATTTCTTGATTGATACCAGAATTCTTGAGGGAATTATTGGTGCCGCTGAGATTACAAAGGATGATTTCGTATTAGAAATAGGACCTGGAATCGGAACGATGACGCAGTATCTGTGCGAATCAGCGAGAGAAGTAGTTGCAGTCGAAATCGACAAGAATCTGATTCCGATTTTACAGGATACGTTAAGTGCTTATGATAATGTAGAGGTCATTAACGAAGATATCTTAAAGGTTGACATTAAGACCTTGGCGGACAAGCGCAATGGTGGCAAGCCAATTAAGGTCGTTGCCAATCTTCCATATTACATCACGACACCGATTATCATGGGACTGTTTGAGAGCCATGTGCCAATCGACAGTATCACGATTATGGTGCAAAAGGAAGTCGCGGACCGCATGCAGGAAGGTCCGGGAAGCAAGGAATATGGGGCATTGTCGCTGGCGGTGCAGTATTATGCGAAGCCACAGATTGTCTTAAATGTTCCACCAAGCTGCTTTATGCCTCAGCCAAAGGTAGGAAGTGCGGTGATTCGCTTGGTAAGACATGAGAATCCACCGGTGGATGTTGAAAGCGAGCAGTTGATGTTCCAGTTGATTCGAGCTTCCTTTAACCAGAGAAGAAAGACGCTTGCCAATGGACTGAACAATTTTCCTGGCATTCAATTAGACAAAGAAACGATTCAAAGCTGTATCAAAGAGCTTGGCGTACCTGTGACCGTGCGCGGCGAGGCATTGTCCCTCGAGCAGTTTGCGAAGCTTAGCAATATTATTGGAAAATATTTATAGACTGAGATTTTTGTATAAAAAAATGTATGGTGCAAATACTGTTATCAAATAAAGATGACGGAGGAAGTGCCATATGAAGAAGTATCAATATATCGTAGCAATTGCATGTGTCATGGTTGGCGTGGTAGGATTTGCCAGCGTGTATGCAGTTGACAAGTCACAGAAGAATGAGCAGGAGAACAACAGTCAGCTCATGCAGAATACAGAAAGCAGTGAGAACATTCCGCTTGTGAACAACTCACAGGAAGCAGATAGTCAGTTTGCCGATAACAATGATTCACAGCTTGAACCAGAGGTAGAGGATAGCCAGGTTGCAAGTAATGATTCAGAGAATAGTGAGGCAGAAGCACAAGGGGAGACCACGGTAGGTACCGTGACAGAAGAAACACTGCATTTTCAGCCGGAAAAAGGTCTGGTATGGCCATTAGAAGGTCCGACATTATTGGATTACAGCATGGATGGAACGATATACTATCCAACCTTACAGCAGTATCAGTACAATCCGGCAATGGTCATTGGCGGCGAGGTCAATGATAAGGTGTATTTTGTTGCTCGTGGTAAAGTGACAAATATCGAGACCAACGAAGTAACCGGATGTACGGTCACACAGGACTTAGGTGATGGATATACCGCTATCTATGGTCAGTTAAAGGAAGTACAGGCGAATGTCGGCGACATGGTAGAATCTGGTCAGGTGGTCGGATATGTCAGTGAGCCAACGAAATACTATGCGGTCGAAGGCGCAAATGTATATTTCCAGTTATTAAAAGACGGCGTTCCGGTTGACCCGGAAGAAATTATTGTAGAAGAATAGAAGATGACATACAAAAGAGAAAGGAGGTAAGTTCATGGATCGTAGCAGATATAATGAAATCATTCAGGCATGGATGCAGGAGATAGAAGATAACTGCATGCAGGATGCAGAGCTTACCTTAAAATATTGTAATGACATCATTCAGTACGGCATGAAGACAGGGGACAACCAGCTTATCGCGTTTGGTTATTACTACTGTGGAGTTGTATATTATGTGTTAAATGATGGTTCTAATTTCTTTGAGGCGGTAACCAATGCACTTTCCTACCTGAACAAGGTAGAGGAATGGGAAATGATGGCAAGGTGCTACAATTTTCTTGGAATTACTGCTATGAGCAGAGGCAATGCGGTTATCGCGGTAGATTATTATAAGGATGCCATCGACTGCGCAAAGAGGGCAGGTAATGACAGTCTGGCGCACACCATGGCTATCAATGTAGGTGCATTGAATATTATCTGTGGCAGATATGAGGAAGCGATTGCTGCAATGGTTCCAATATGCGAGTATTTTTCTACGAACTTTCAGGGAGAACAGCGAAAGGAGTATATGCTGGCGCTGTATTCGAACCTTGCAAAAGCACATCTGTGTTGCGGCAGATTAGAGGAAGCAAGAAAATATTTCGATAGTATTCACAGAGAATACGAATTAGAGGATGAAAATTCTATTATGGTAACTGCATTATGTGCGGAGGCCATGTATTATCATATAGCGGGCGACAATGAAAGCTGTGAAAAGCTCATTGCCCGCATACATAGAGCAACGACACCGAACATTCCAATTATGGATATGTTTGAAGATTATTATGATTATTGTAAGGTGCTATTGGATCGTGATAAACAGGACGAATTCTGGCATATCGTAGAGATTATGGAGCCATTGGTAAAGACGCTTAACTTTACCAACCTTCAGCAGAAGCTGATTAGCCTTAAGATTAAGTTTTACCGCAAAAATGGCAAGGGTGCAGAGTATCTTCAGGCAGCAGGCTTGTATTACGAGTTGTCAGAACGAGCTGAGATGGAGACACGGTCCATGATTAATAATATTTTGAATTTAAGAAAGAGTCTGGATCATGTAAAGAAGGAAAATGAAGTGCTTCTGGTAAAATCCGAGACAGATCCACTCACACAGCTGAGTAACCGTGCGCGCCTCAATACGGTATCCGAGGAAATCTTCCGTCAGTGTAAGTATGATAGAACACCGCTCGTGGTTGAGATTCTGGATATTGATGACTTCAAGGGCTTCAATGACAGCATGGGACACCAGCAGGGTGACGAGTGTCTGGTGCAAGTGGCACAGGCTATCAAATCCATGGAAACAGAGCATGGCGCATTTGCGGCACGTTACGGTGGCGATGAGTTTATTCTTATATATCAGAACATCACGAAGGACGAGGCTATTTCGTATGCGGCAGAGCTTCGCCAGAAGGTGATGGACCTTAAGATTCCATATCCAAATTCTAAGGTAGCAGATGTGGTAACAATCACGCAGGGAATATGCTGGGATGTTCCGGTATCTGCTAACCGTATGTGGGACTATCTGCATGCGGCAGACGATATGCTGTATCGTACGAAGCAAAAACAGCGTAATAACTATTGTGTGGGCAATCTGAAGGAGACAGAAGACCAGATTATTATGAGTTGTTAGCCCGATATTCATAAAATCTTAATCAATTAGGGCATTGGATATTAATTATTAATTCGCTACAATAGAATCACAAGCTATTGTAGCGTTTTCCTTTTTCAGA
>CAYPAM010000105.1:0-6126 GCA_964408715.1 uncultured Lachnobacterium sp. | reverse complement strand
ACATCAAATATGTAATTTGCTGTTTTGGAATCCACACTACCTGTAGGTTCATCTGCCAACAATAATTTTGGAGAATTCGCAAGCGCAATGGCGATGGCAATTCTTTGCTGCTCGCCACCGGATAAGGCGTTTAATCGGCTGTTCCTTTTGCTGGATAATCCTACAGTGTCTAACAATTCCAATGCTTTTTCTTTCTTTTGGGTTGTATTGGATATGTACATAGGAAGCATAATATTCTCTAATGCAGAGAGATATGGTAACATATTGCGCGCATTGTTCTGCCATACAAATCCAACAGTATCCCGCTTATAAAGAACTAATTCTTTTTCTGCCATAGTACACAGATTTTTACCACCCACAATGAGAGACCCTGCACTTGGACGGTCCAATCCGCCAATCATATTTAAAAAGGTGGACTTACCGCTTCCACTGTTGCCAATCAGCGCCGTAAGCTCTCCCTCTTCCACTGTAAGGTCCAGTCCCTGTAGCGCCAAAACTTCTGTTTCTTTTGTTTTATAGATTTTTACCAAGCCCTCTGCCTGTATCATCGGTTCTGACATTCCTCTTCTCCTATACTCTGCAACCGTCTTCTAACTCAATTATCATGTCTCCGGCATCCATCAAGCCCATATCATGGGTTGTCATAATGACCGTTACATGTTCTTTCTCTGTCATTTCCTTAAATAGCTTTGCCACCTCTGCTGACATAGCACTATCTAATTCTGCGGTTGGTTCATCTGCTAAAAGAATTCTTGGTCTATGGGCAATTGCTCTGGCTATGGCAACCCTCTGCTGCTCTCCACCAGACAGCTCCGCTGGCATATGATGCATACGATTGCCCAGACCCACTGCCTTTAAGCATTCTTCTACTCTTTCCTTGCGACCTTCATTGATTCCTGCAAGTCTTAAGGAAAACTCCACATTTTCAAAAGCATTCATGGTAGGAATTAAGGAAACAGATTGAAATACAAATCCGAAGTTCTCTCTCCTTAAACCCTCTCTCTTTTGTTCAGAGAGCTTATAAATATCCTGCCCATCCAGATATATGCATCCTTCTGTAGGCTCATCCAATGCTCCCACAATATTTAGAAGTGTTGTTTTACCAGAACCGGAACGCCCTTTCAGTACTGTAAGCTTCCCCTCCGGAATCTGGGCATTGATATCCTTTAGAGCCTGGAATTCACCGCCTTCCGTATGGAAGCTTCTGCTTACATGTTCAATTACAATTGCATACCTGCTATTCTCTTCCGATCTCATTATTCTTCACCTAATTTCAATGCTTTCGCAATATTTAATTTCAAAACAAGCGCAACCAATACGCCTAAGCATATTGCCATAACACCAATAATTACGCCATACAAACGGAGCATATCTCCCTGATTTGTAATTAACTGCATTGGAAGCACCTGGCTTTCCGCCATATAAGCAGTTTGAATCATTGGTACAAACATATCTGAGGTTATTTTACCAATTCCCATTCCCGCCAAAATGGAAAATACGCCTGAGCAGATCTGTTCATTGATTAACATTTGGAATACTTCCCCTTTATGCATACCGCAGGCACGCAGCACACCAAAAATCAATTCTCGGGAGCGTATAGACATAATCCAATAAATCAAGTATCCCACTGCACATAAAATAATGGTAACAATAAATCCCATGGTAAGAACACCATTGGTTCCCTGCAATAGTGGATTTTCCTCTGTCTGTTCCATCTGCTCTGCCTTGTTTATGTATTTCGTAAGTCGCATATCCTCATCCTGTATCCACGTCTGTATATCCTGCGTACTGACACCCTCATTTAGAGTCATCCACACCTGATAAGGAATAAGTCCCCACTCTTTATTAATGGTAGAGATATTTGCGATAATCAGGTAGTTATCCACCGTCGCGATACTTTCATCCTGATTCATAACTATAGTGGTAGGCTCATACCCCGGCCAATAGTCCACAAAATCCACGATTCTTGCTGTAATCTGTTTTTTCTCTCCTCCATAGTAGGTTTCATCATAATATGCAATCTTATCGCCTACTTCATACCCTAATACTATCTGGAAGTTTCGAGATACCAAAACCCCATTTGGTTCTACCGCCAGCTCGTTCAAATATTCATAATATGGCTTTTCCAGCAAGGAATCATCCAGCTTTGTATTCTCACCAAATTCCTTGGTATGAATTCCCATTAACGTTACATTCAACTGACTTTTATCATTTAAGACAATATAGGATTTCGTGTCATAAACGACCTTGGTATAGGATTCTATTCCATCAAACGTTCCATACTTTCTATAATCCGGTTCTGTATATTGGAATACAAAGCCCTGACTTCCCCGCATGAAAGAGTTGTCCGTCCATTTCTCCTGCACAATCACATCCGCTCCCACAAGATATTCCGTATTGTCCAGAGCGTTCTGTAAGATGGACCTTGCCACTGTAGCATGATACATTCCAAGAGATATAATCAGAATCATAAACAACATAATAAACTGCTGTTTACGCCCATTCATAATTACCTCATGAAAAAACGTATAATTTGCCGGTTTCCAACGCTTCTTTCCTACATTATATATTAATTTGATAAGCAGTGCCTGTAATCGTAAGAACAAAAGTCCCATTCCTACAATAAAAACAGAAGAACTAATATACAGCAAAGGATCTAATGGTTTTCCCTGCAACACATTTGCAACCAGCGTTGCTTCATTTTGAGAGAAATTATAATAACCATATAAGCCAATTGCAATGCAAATGACATCCAGAAAGCACTTTTCCCATAATGGTCTCTTTTTGGTTACTTTTTGCTGTTTTAATTTTACAATTGACACTCTGCTATGCTTCAGGGCAGGAATCGTCATAACTAAAATACAGACAAATGCTGCACCGAGCCCATACCACAATATTTCTGTAGTAAACTTCGTAGTCAATGTGTTACTTATATCAAACTCCAGAAAGTTTCTTGCCGAACCTAGAATTTTACAAAAAAACGTTCCCAAAGGAATCCCAAGCAACGTACCTATGAAGGTCAAAAACAAGCTCTGATACAAATATAAGCGAACAATTTGTCCACGATTACTACCTCTGCTCTTTATGACAGATATCTCATTGCGTTCCATATCGTACATCTGCGTAGAAATCATGAGCAAAAATGCACACAAAAGAATCAATACCGGAATTTGTAAAATAAGCAGCGTAGATTCGATTCTACTTTGCTTACTTATAAAATCATCCAGTATCTCCATGTAATCCGGCTCAGAAGTCATTTCTTTAAACTCACTTTCGTTTACCAGATAATTGGTATACTCCTGAAGCTGTTCTACATTAGATGCCTTTAACTGTGTATATTCAATCATTGGAAAATACTTACAGGTAATCGTGAATTTCTTCGCATTCTCCCCTGTGAACATCTCCATAAAAAGCGTTTCATTCATAAGACAGGTATTGGTCATCTCTTCCGGTGTAACCTGCCAAAAGAAATCCTGCGTACTCGCCTGCTTATATATTCCAACAATCTTAAGACGTATTGGATTCCCCTTGGCATCTTTTAGTTCATCAAACTCTAAGGTCTCTCCCAAAAGCAAATCCGACTCCACCATACAAGCCTGACTAATGACAACCTCGATATTTCCCTCTTCATCAAGACCATCTTCTGAATACATCTGTCCCGAAATCAACTCTGCATGCTCTGGCAAACCGCATACCATTCCTAATTTGATGGACAAATTCCAAAGCTCCGTTCTCTCCCACAGCGAACTTGCATCTGCCTTCAACAGCGTATAGGATTTGAAGGTTTCGTATTCTTCTACTCCCATCTTGTCATATATCTCATCCATGAGGGCTTCCAAGCTCTTCATGGTTTCTCCGCCCGCTTCTCTTTGGGAAACTACTTTCAGCTGCATTGTAGCCGGCCATGTACTGTTTTCCTTCATATACTGTTCGAACTCATCCGGCAGCATTCTGTCAAACACAGCCCCCTTAAACATTGGAAAGCTGACCACTGTAGCCATCAAAAGTATACATCCTAACAACAGACAGGATATCATCCATTTCTTATGCCATATCTTCTGTAGCATTATTCCAAACATATCTTCATCCCCTCTGTCAAACCATCAATAACCCAATAATTAATCTCGTCATATCCTCCGGCCGTAAAGCCATAGGAAACAATATTTCCGTCTTCGTCAACAACATCCACATAAGTACATCCATTCTTTGACGTTACCGCTTTCTTTGGCACCATCAGCACGTGATTCATTTCTCTAATTGTTGCAGTAACATTAAACTCATTCCGACGCCACCAGTTATCTGAATTGGCATTTACCGCTGCCATACTGCTGATATCCTCAGGCTGTAGCAGAATATATACTCTTGAACTACGTAGCGTTTCTGAGATTCCATACTGGGATAATGATGCAACTGTTCCATAACTGGTCTTGGTTTCCTTGTTCTTATCCTGATATGTGATTACAACTTCATTTCCATAGCTTAGTAATTTATTCTCATCCTCCACCATTAAATAACAATGATCTTCATCTGCGATGGTAGTTATAGAATAGCCGTTGTATAAAATATCATCTGTCTGGCAATTTGCGCGATTTACAATTACACCTGCACTTGTCGCCGTAATCGTGGTAATTGCTGCATCAGCCAACATCTGGTCTCTTTTTTCCTCTGCTCTTTGAAGCTCTTGTCTTTTTGCTTGAAGGAGCTCCTCCGTCACTCCCTCGCCGGCTTTTTCCATGTCCTGCAAACGCTCTTTCAAACGTGCAATCTGGATTTCCAAAGTCTTTAGCTCAATTTCATCCGTCACAACACGGACAGAAGCAATTGGGTCACCTTCCTTGACATGAGAATATTCTTCTACCAGATATTCCACAAAATACATAGTTCCATATGTAATATGGGTATATACGTTTTCTGAAATCGGATAATAGAGATAACCAGTTCCTTCAAATGTACTTGAGAAGCTTCCATACTCTATGGTTGCCGTATTCGTTCCGTGCTCCACAGCCTCCAATAGAACGATATGGTCGCCTTCACTTAATCCATCTGTTACTTCTGTATAAAGCCCATCACTCATACCGGTATGAATAATGGTTTGAACATTCTGCCCATCCACATACTTATACACATAGTTTACTCCGGAATCTTTGTTGATAGCAGCTTTTGGAATTGTCAATACCTGTTCCCGGCTGTCATTAATCATTACAATAACCGCAAAGTCTCCTGCCTTAACCTCCTCATGCTCTCCGTTAATTGTGAAGGTGCTATATATGGTTTCTCCTTTTGCAAGCAGGCTTTCATATTCCGCAGTATCCATTGGCTGATATGTAACATCATAAGAAGCCCCATCAATCAAGGCATACACTTCCTTTGCCTCAGCCACCATTGTCTTACTGATAAATTCACACTGGATTGTCAGTGTCTCCATGTCTGCAACAGCCACAATCGGGGTTCCTGTCTGTCCCATCGCCACAACCGTTCCGTCCATTCCGGCAACAAGCTCTTTTTGGTTTATCTGTTCCTTCAAGGCTTCTATTTGTGGTAATAAATAATCTCTGTCCAACTCATATAATGCAATTTCTTGTTCTAGCTTGGCGCATTTCATGACCAGACTCTGTTTTGCCAGCTCGATATCACCATATATGTCATCGTACTCTGTTGTCCCTATTTTATACCCCTGTAGTCTCTGCTTAAGCTGATTTATTTCTTCTTGTGCACTAGCTTCATACGCCTGATATTCTTCCTTTTGCCGTTGAATTTCATCCGCCATCTGGGCAATCGTATCTTCTAAGGATTTCAGCTGATTATCAAGGCTATCTGTATTCGCCACAAATAACACATCACCCTTTGACACTTCTGTACCCGGATATACCAACGTCTGTTCAATTGTCACGCTGTCTTCATAAGCGTATTCTTCTGTCAATGGCACAACCACAGCAGAATAGATCTCTGTGTCGTATAAATCTCGACGAATTACCTGTTCGGTGTTTTGCTCCGCATTCACAGGTTCTAACAGTTCAATTTGTCCCTCTTTTCCATTTGCCTCTTGTCCGCTTGAACAACCCACCAGAGAGGCCAGCACACAACCAATAAGACAAATGCATCCTACTCTCTTTGTCATCATTTCAG
>CAYPAM010000104.1:0-6207 GCA_964408715.1 uncultured Lachnobacterium sp. | reverse complement strand
GTTTCATTGAAATTACGCTCATTTTCTTTACCTCCATTGGTTGTAATCTTCCGCACACTTCATTCGCCAAAGTAACTGGGGAGCGCCCCGCCAGCACCGGCTTTGACATCCATGCACGTGTTTAATAGTAACTGGCTACAAAATTAGCCTTTGGTATCATATCACACCAAAGGCTAGTTTGCAAGCATAATCTGCACTTTTTTCCATTTTTTATCTTGTAATCATTTCTGCAATTTCTTCGTAAGTCATTCCCTTTGTAATCGTATATGTTCCGGCTTTTAATCTTTTTGCATATCCATTCTCTGACATATACTTACTAAATGCGGTTTGACTATCTATCATACCATTCTTGTATAGCTCCTTCGCTATTGCCCAGGAACTGTCTCCCGAATTGATATGTAGAATATACTGCACTGTCTCTATATGCACCGTTTGATTTGTCTCAGATTCGGATTCTGTTTCTGACTCTCTCTCCGATTCTATCTGGGTTTCATGCTCCGTCTCCGAGTCATCCTCCGATTCTGAATCACCATCGGATTCCGAAGAATCATCCCCACCGGCCGCTCCGCTCTCAGATTCCGACTGGCTTTCTGGCATCACCATGCCAAGCTCTATAGCTTTTTCGATAATTTCTTCATCAGACAAGTTATTATTATGTATTACGCAGGAAATAGACATCACTAATGTCGTAAATATGATACCTACTCCCAAACCTCTCAAATAATATTTAAATTTCATTACTTATTTCCTTCTTCTGTGAACAGACCTAATACAAGTCTTACTTCACCCAATCCGCAATCAAGCGTTTTTGCAATCTCAACCTCTGATTTTCCTTCTTTATGTAATAGCATAATCTGGTCGTTTTTATTGATAAACGCAGTGGCTTGTGTGCCATCCTCTTGTTTATTCGCCACCTTTGACGCTTTTTTCTCCTTCTTGGCAGGTGCATGAGTTTCTGCTTTTGGATATGTTTCTACTATACTAGTATTAACACCTTCCGCTTTCGCCGGAATGTATTCCTGTTCTTCCTTCTTTGCAGCTTTCGAGTACTTTTGAAGTGCACCAACCACCTCGGTTACTTCCGACTGCTTATCATTGAGCATACTGTACAGGAACATAATCTCATTGTGCGTTCGATTCATAGTTTCAAAAACAGTGTCCGAGTACTCATTGATTGCCATAATCTTCTCGTTGGTTGTCTTTTCAAGTCCACGCTTTGTAACATTTAAGGACTCATCGATAATCTCTTCTACCGAATTCTCAACCTGTGTACGCGCCTCTCTTACCTGCTTGTCCACAATAATATTCAATTGTGTTTCGCTCATTTTGGCGATTTCCTGCAAGTCTTTATCTGAAAACTTTTCTTCTACCAGATGACTTCCCACCAAAATAACTACACCTACAACAATAAGTACAATCTCAACTGCTATCATTTCTATTCCTATACCTTTACATCAAAGACTCCGGAAGAATGCTTTTTTATCACACGCACCTCTTCCAGTTCCTCTTTCTTCTTATCTGCGGATTTTTTGCGAAAAAAATATTCATTTTTGCCCTTTTCTCTTGCATCTGCATGTGTATCCGTCTTCGTGCTGTTCTCTGGGTTTGCAACCTGATGACGCATATCCTCTGCTTTCTTAACCATCTGCGTCTGGAGATTCTGCTGCTCCACCGCTGGTCTGGAATCCTGCTGATGCTTCATCATGCCCACATCATCGGATCTTTGCATTATTCCACTAATATCAACCGGTCTAATCGACATATATTCACCAAGCCTTCTTTAGAATCCTACAGAACGAATCTGTCCATCCTGCTTTTTGAATTTGCAATAATTCATCTTCTCCTTAATGCTATAGGTCAAGTCAGAAATAGCCAGATTTACGCCCGGGAAAATGGTTCTTGTGACTGCAATGTAAGAACGATCTGATTCCATTAACTCAACATGGATTTTTCTCATTTCTTCCCGCAAAGTCTCTAATTCTTCTTTTTTTGTCTTATATTCTATCGCAAGATTCTGTACATAAAGAAGTTTATCCTTTGGAAGTGCTTCCCCTTTTCTGAGAATCGCACTGTAATTATCAATAATTACCTTTATATCTTCTAAATCTTTTCCACGTTTTACTACTTCTTTATTCAAATCCAAATAACGCTGCTTTCTCTCTGGTTCAATTCCAACCTCAAGTGTTGTAAATGTTCCCATGTCTGTTCCGGCATATTCTACTTCAATGCTCTTTCCTGCACGGATGGTTCCACCATTGATTAAGCCCTTCCTACCATGCACACGTACTTCACCGGTTGCAGAGACATCACTATTCAAAATTGCTTCTGCTTCCACATATCCGCCTGCGTACACTCTTGCATTCTCGATATATTTGGCCATAACATTGGTTCCTGCCTTCAACACGCCCTTATGCATTCCGTGAATACCACGCTTAACAATAATCTGCCCTGCCGATTCCACATAGGCATTTTCTACGACACCTTCAATAATAATATCTCCAGCTGCTTTTACTGAAAAGCCACTCTTGACATTACCTTTGATTTCAACACTACCGTTATATTCAATATTACCTACGGAATTGTCTACATCTGCCGGAACCTCAAAGACATTCGATACAAAAACCTTGCCATTCACATAATTGGCATGTCCTGTTACATCAGAATATATCTCTGTTCGCTCTTCGTTATGGCTGATGTTATTCCCAAATTCCAAACGCATAACACGAACGGTTCTAGGCTTAATCTCATCCCCAAAAACATTTTTGCCGGGTTTTCCCAGGTCCTCTTTGATAAGTCTTGCAAGCAAGTCTCCTGCATGCACATGGCTAATCGTATTCAATTCTTTATAATCAACACTTCCGTCTTCATTTCTCTTTGGCTGAAGATTCTTATTGGTATTAAAGAAATACTCAATTCGGGCATCTCTTCCATGCACCGGCTGAACACCAGCCGCCAATATATAATCTGTACAATACTGTCGATTTGCAAGGAAATCAGCAATCGCAGCTTCATCAATTCCGAATTTCACCTTATGGAATGCCAAATCACTGATAATATCCTTTGCTTCCATCATGGCACCGCCCACAGAAGGTGGATAGAATCTGCAGGTAACCTTCATCTTATCCAAGGATATCTCCATGCGCATAGATTCATGGCATGGAATACCATCCCATGTGCCGACCACGCACACAGACTCTGTTTCTGCATTGCCAATTGCAGCATTCAATTCTTTCAAATCGTACTGCTCATATTTTCTAGAAGCTAAATATTCTGTAACTTCTCCTATCGTAAGCAGCTTTCCTCCATCCACTGGTGGATAGATATGCAAGCATGCATTCATGCCCCTTGATTCAAGCTGGAAGTATTGGTTTCTCATTCGTTTTTCCCCATATTATTCATATTATTGCTGCGCCAGTATTTCCATATAGTCGCCCATCTTCTTGCGCATCTTTAACAATGCCTTGGTATGTAGCTGTGATACACGCGACTCTGATACCTCTAAGACAAGACTTATCTCCTTTAGGTTCAAGTCTTCATAATAATATAACTCAATAACCCTTCTCTCTTTTTCTGTTAAAAGCTCTAATGCTTCTATTAGCTTTACCTTCAGTTCCTCCTCTTCCACAACCTCCTCCGGCTGTAAGAAGCGGTTCTTGCTGGCGATTTCAACGTTAGGCTCCTGTCCCTGTTCTTCAAACTCATTCAAAGACACCACATTGGTAACCTTAAGCTGCGACTGCCAGTTTAAAAGCTCGTCTTCCGAAACCCCAAGCTCAATCGCTATTTCTTCATCGGTAGCCGCCTTTCCAGTACGCATTTCCACCTGTTTCATAGCCTCGTCAATCTTACGCTGACGCTGACGGACAGTTCTTGGAATCCAATCCATCTTACGAATCTGGTCTAGAATTGCACCACGAATACGAAGACTTGCATAGGTTTCGAATTTGACATTTTTGGTCATATCAAACTTGTCAATTGCATCTATCAAACCAAATATTCCGTAGCTGACCAAATCATCGTACTCAACATTATGACCTAAATACATGCTAAGACGACCCGCAACCAATTTTACCAACTGCGCATAGGCAAGGATTAATTGTTCACGAATCTCCGGTGTAGGTTTTTTCTGATATTCAATCCAAAGTTTGTCCGTATCTACTGTTTTCATCTAAATCGCCCTTTAGCTTACATTCCTTCTTCTTCGTCTGAGTTTTCCTCTTCTGTAGCTTCTTTTTCTTCTGTTTCCTTTTCCTCTACAGTACCCTCTGATTCTTTCTCAGTTTCAGTTTTGGTTTTGATTTCTCCCATAAATTTATCCAGCAGCATTCGAATAATACTTCCCAGTATAAAAAATACTACAAGGACAATTAACAACTGTATGGTAAAATCAAAAAGCGGAACCTGTGTGTAGATTCCAAACAAACAATATACTGCTCCTGCAAATAACATTACAATGGAAGGTATAAAATTTGTCTTCATAGCTTTCACTCTCTTTAAATAGTTCTATTTGTTTTTCCAACTGCTTTGATATAAAAATCGCCATTTTCACAATCTAATTCTACAGTTCTACCATAATTGAGTCCTGTATCCTCTGCTATCAATGGTATTTTCAGTTCTTTAAGCATAATCTTGGCTTGCTGCGCATTGCGCTCACCAACATGCCCCATATCTGACAACCCACTTACTTCGAACATCTTAGCCCCACCGGCAATCTTTGCCACCATACGTCTTGGCGATGCTCCCTGCTCTATCATTAATCGATACAATTCACGAATGCCTGTGTCGCCAAATTTTGCGATATTCTGATTGTTTTTCAGTTTCGTGCTGTCCGGTAGCATGTAATGCACCATTCCACCCAGTTTTAATACTGGATCATATAGCGTCAACCCAATACAAGAACCGAGTCCCAATGTTATAAGCGAATCTGGCGCTTTGGCCACTTTCAAGTCTGCCATCCCGACTTTTACCACGTTCCCCATAAGCATCCTCAATTCTTATAATGAAATTCCAAGTGACGTTAAAATCTTAGAATATGAATCCTGTTCTGGCATTAAGATGAAATATCCCTGCATCTTAACGTCGTCTCCGAATTCTGTCTCGATAAATAATGCATTATCTCCATACTGTCCAAACTGAATTGCAGGCACACTCAAAATTGCTGCCGCCATATCCACTGCGATATATGGAACAGATGGCTGAATACGCAAATTGGTCAGGGTTGATAACGCAGACAAATACGATGCAGCAATGATATTGCCGATTTCTTTTAGCGCAGATAAATCCATTTCATCAAATGGTTCATTGTAATCCGGCTCACGCATCATAAGCTTGTTTACGATGACATGTGCAGAATCCATTCTCATCAAGAACATCATACTTCCTGAAATATCATTACATACTTCAAGAAAAATCCCAACTACTGTTTCTTCCTCATCGCAAATGGCACCACCCAGCTTAGAGGCTTCCATCAGTTCTACCTTTGGAACCTGCATATTAAGCTGCGAACCAAGCATCTTTGCAATAGCAGTTGTAGCATTTCCTGCCCCAATATTACCGATTTCACGAAGTACGTCAACGTACATATCGTTCACATGATCAAAGGAAAATTCTCCCATAATTCCTCCAAAATTATGTATAGTGAGGACTATGCCTCACTATACAATTGATCTCTTAATTCATTTCTTTTTCTTCAATGATTGCGTTGATTTCGAACAATGAAATCAATTCTTCGCCATTCTTACCAATACCATTGATGAAAGTATCCTTTACATTACGTGCACTAACAGAAGTCTTGTCAACCTCTGCCATATTCAGTGTGATTACTTCACGTACCTGGTCTACAATAACACCAAGAGAGCCTTTTTCTTCTACTTTAAGAATGATGATACGAGAAGCATCTGTGATGACATCGTCTTCCAATCCCATTTTCTTACGAATACTCATAACCGGAACGATTTCACCACGGAGATTGATTACTCCCTTGAAATAGCTCTGCACCTTAGGTACTCTGGTAATCTTCTGCATACGTACGATATTGTCAATATATCCAATATCAATTCCATATTTTTCGTTGCCAATCTGAACAACGATAAACTGTTTTGTTTCTACGTCCTGTGTTTCAATTCTATAATCAGCCATTTCTACACCTCCGGTTACATTAATGTGTTTGCATCAATAATCAATGCAACTTCACCATCACCTAAGATA
>CAYPAM010000103.1:0-6231 GCA_964408715.1 uncultured Lachnobacterium sp. | reverse complement strand
TCGTTATTCGGAGCTTTCAAATCTTAGCGAACGGCAGCTAAGTATTGAGGATGAGCTGTTGGCAGAATACACCAGACGCAATATGCATTTTGCGTTCTACAAGCGTCTGAATCAGGAGCTGGTGCTTAAATATCATCTGTATGATAAGGTGTTCTTAGAATATCGCACTAACCCTCATAGCCACGTAATGCTGCATTACAGCCGTGACGAGGATGGCGAAAACTTCATCAAAGAGGACATGCTAGACGTATACGATGGTATTTTTGTAAAATCCTTTGTCATGTTCTTTGGAGAGACGGTGCAGTATTACATCAGCGAGGAGTATAACAACGAAACACAGGTAACAGAGAGTAATCGTATCGTCAATAACGATGTATATAACAAGAATGACGAAAGCAGATACAATCTGCTGAACCAGATGCTGATATCCAATACATTGCAGGAGGAGCAGGAGTTGTATCATGCGATGAAGCAGTATTCTGGATATAATGAAGTAACAAGGAACATCTTCAAGCTGCTATAGTGACTTAGAGATATTCCGGGGAGTTGGCTTTGAAATGCATAGTCAGCATCCACGCGGTAAGTAGAAGGAAGAAACCCATGGAACAGAAGCAAGACAAGGTCTATATCGGGATTGATATCAACGACCGATATGCGATGATTAGTTACTACCAACTGAATATGGCAGAACCAGAGACGGTAAGTACCATTGCTGGTAGTGAGTATTATCAGATTCCGACTCTTCTGGCGAAGAGAAAGAATCTCGGACAGTGGTATTACGGAGATGATGCTCGCAAGATGGCAAAAACCTCCGAGGTTATCTGTGTAGATTCGCTTCTAAAGCGTGCAGTAGGCGGAGAAAACATCCGTATTGAGGATGAATCCTATGAGGCATGGGAGCTTTTGGCACATTTCATAAAGAAGCTGATGGACCTTCCTCAGAAGCTGGGCAATGTATCGACCTGTGACAGACTGATTCTATCTGTAGAGCGATTGTCACGTGCGAATATGGAGGTGTTCTGGAAGATAGCGCCGAAGCTAGGACTTTTACCAGAGCAGTTTATGGTGATTGACCATAAGGAAAGCTTTTATTACTTTGCTTTAAGCCAGCCAGAGAATCTGTGGATTCATGATGTGTACCTGTTTGAAAATGACGGAAGGAATGTTCATTACTATGGATTAAAGCGCAATACCAGAACGACGCCTCAGGTGGTTTCCATCAAGGAAAGCATCAAGACGCCGTTAGAGGGCAACAAGGACGAGGAGTTCTTAGGGCTTCTTCATAAAGCCTTTGAAAACCAGATTATTACCACGGTGTATCTCGTGGGTGAGGGCTTTGAAGGTGGATGGATGAAGGATTCGCTGACCTATATCTGTCGTGGCAGGCGTGCCTTTATGGGCAACAATCTGTATTCGAAGGGGGCTTGCTATGCAGGCTTTCTGCGCGACAATCAGGAGAACTGGAACTGCATCTACATGGGCGAAAATGAGATGAAGTTCAATCTAAGTCTCAAGATTCGCGATAAGGGAGAGGTATCATTTTACACGCTGATTAGCGCAGGCAAGAATTGGTTTGAGACAAAGGGTGAGTGTGAAGTGATTCTGTCCGGCTCTGGTGAGATTGACTTCTGGAAGCAGCTTCCAAACAGTCGCGAGGCAGTGATAGAGACTTTAGAGCTTACGGATTTACCAAGTCGACCAGAACGAACGACACGCCTTCGCATTACGGCAACACCGGTGTCGGATGAGAAGATAGAAGTGAAGATTCGTGATTTGGGATTTGGAGAGATATATAGAAGTACGGATAAGGTCTGGAGATATACCATGACCATGTAATGGAGATACAAGATGGGCGAAATATTATTTTGTAATCAGCCGATAGCTGCTTTGCCGTACTATATCGAGGGTATAGGTTGGAATGTATATTCTCTGGAGGAGCTGTGTTATTACATCGAGAATAACACCTACCTGCTGGAACGGGATTTCATGACCGAGGAGCTATGCACCTGGATTGGCAAAGAGGTAAAAAATGAAAAACTAGCAGAACGACTGCGCGATATCATGCGGATGGATGGTCGTCTGTCGGAATATGTGCTTGCGATTCTGGTGGAATGTGGCTATTGCCCGAAGGACACCATCAAAGAAACCATACGCCTGATTCGTGAGATGGAGGAGAAGTCGGACTTCGAATGCAACAAGGTTCGAGCCGACCGTCTGATGGAAAAGGAAAAGTACTTAAGCAGTATTTATGAGTACAAGAATCTGTTGGATGCTGATGACGCCGGTGCTCAGCCACCACAGCTTATCGGCAATATCTGGCACAACCTTGGTACTGCTTATGCAAGACTTTTTTTGTTTCAGGAGGCAGTGCATTGCTACAAAAAGGCATTTTCCTTAAATGGAAATGAAGAATCACTCAAAGAAGCATTGATGGCATGCAGGTGCTTAAAGGATGAGGTAGAGTTTGCTGCGATTGCCAGTGCGAATGGACTGAGCGAGGAAGAGATTACCCGAATCAAAACAGAAGTATCAGTTGTAAGCCGTAGTGATGTCACAAAGGAATTTGAGAATAAGCTGGAAGCAATTGCAATGATGAATGAAAACGGCAAGAAAACGGAGTACCAGAAGGAGATTTCGAATATCATTTTCCAGTGGAAAGAAGAATATAGAAGAATTTGTAGGATTTAATTATGTCTTTTTGGGATTTATTTAAAAGAAAAAAGAAACAAAATATAGAAATACAGGAAGAAAATATTCAGCCGGTTGTGCTAACAGACCCAAAGGCGATTAACAATTATGTCATTAGTATCTGCGAGCAGATGATTGAAGTGTCCAAAGAGATGGAGGAAGTACGTCGCGAATACGACCAGGTAACAGCTTACCTGAAGGATATCACAATCGTAGAAGGTCTCGAAGGGGAGCAGAGGACGATGCTTGTGGATGTTGCGACCAATGTGTCAAAGCTTACCAAGGCACGCAACGATTATCTCAATGCGGAGCACAAGATTTCAGATGAGACTTTTAATCAGATGAATGAGCTGGAGGACGAGATTCCGGATATCATTAAGCGTCTTAAGGAGAACGAGAATTATCTGGACGCAATCAAGCGTGATATGAACCGTCTGGCTGGTGAGAAGATGGAATGGAACGTGCTTCGTAATGAACGCACAGAAGAGCAGAAGAAGCTGCGTAAGATGCTTACCCCATTCCTGTATGGCTTTGGTTGTGCAGCGGTTCTGGTTGTTGTGTTGTCTATCATGATGGAGTGGGACGCACTTCCAATTATCATTGTGGCATTTCTGGCAACACTTGCAGGCTCTTACATCGTGATTCGCCTACAGGATTGCGCAAGAGATATCAAAAAGTGTGATGTGAATCTGAATCGTGCGATTTTCTTGGAGAATCGTACAAAACTAAAATATGTCAATATGAAGAACGCAGTAGATTATACCTGTGAGCGTTTTCATGTGAATAATTCAATGGAATTGACCTATAATTACGAGCAGTACATAGAAGCCTCCAAGGAACGAGAGAAGTTTAAGCAGACCAATGAGGATTTGGAGTACTTCAATGGACGTTTGGTGCGTATCCTGCAGGGGTTAAATCTATATGATGCGCGCATATGGCTTAATTACGCGAATGCAGTCATTGACCCAAGAGAGATGGTAGAGGTCAAGCATGATCTTTTTGCACGTCGTCAGATGCTTCGTAGCAGAATAGAAGTGAACTTAAATGCAATTGAAGAGATGAAGCAGGATGTAGAGCAATACATTGATAAAATGAGTGGCAAAACCGAGCAGGTACGTACGATTTTGATGCGTGTGGAAGAATTAAATCGCGGACTCGGGGTATAAAGGGGACGCGCAACAAGAGATAGAAGAGGATTGGAAAATAGAAGGAACATGACAGAAGATGTCGTGTTCCTTTTTTGCGTTTTTATGGAGAACATCTTGGAGTGCAGGCACATATTTGCATATGGGGAATAACCTATATTGTATAAAATAAGTAGGAGAAATATGTATGGAAAATATGCGAAACTGTACACAATGTTCCGAAGGAAGCATGATGCGAAGAGAGCAGATGTCCCAAGGCTGCTCTCAGGAAAACTGTTCAAGTGACAATTGCAAGCACTGGGCAGTCGGCATGGCATATGCGCCTTGGCAGAATATGAACGAAGTTTACGAGCCGGCACAGGCGCTTCATGCAGGAACTCTTTTCCCAGAATTAGAGAAGCCATTTTATGGTTCCATGAGAAAGGGGGCAAGACGATGAATCGAAAGCAGATGATGGAATGGGTACAGATGCTTGGCTTTTGCGTAGTAGATATGCAGTTATATCTTGATACACATCCAGATGATGAGGAAGCCTTTGAGTATTTTAAGGAAGCAGTAGAAGCTTATGAAGAGGCAAAGGAAAAGTTCGAAGCAAATTTCGGACCGTTAACAGGCAGTGCAACTGCAAAACAAGAGAGATGGAACTGGTCTGATATGCCATTACCATGGGAAGGAGTAAGATAGTATGTGGGTTTATGAAAGAAAATTACAATATCCGATTAACATAACAAGACCGAATCCTGCAATGGCAAAATATATTATCAGTCAATATGGTGGACCGGATGGCGAGATGGGTGCTTCCATGCGTTATCTCTCTCAGAGGTACTCAATGGATAACCGTAGAGTTGCAGGACTACTAACCGATATTGGTACAGAGGAATTGGCACATCTTGAAATGATAGCAGCAATTGTACGTCAGTTAACCAAGGGATGTAGTGCAGAGGAGATAGAAACTGCAGGCGCAGGAGCGTATTATATTGACCATACAGGCGGTATTTGGCCACAGGCTGCTGGTGGGGTACCATTCAATGCGAACCAGTTCCAGAGCAAGGGTGATCCACTTACAGATTTGTTTGAAGATATGGCTGCAGAGCAGAAGGCTCGTACCACCTATGATAACATCCTGCGTCTGGTAAAAGACCCAGAGGTTGCGGACCCGATTCGTTTCCTTCGCCAGCGTGAAATCAACCACTTCCAGCGGTTCGGAGAAGGCTTACGAATGTATCAGGAACAGTTGGATTGCAAGAATTACTATGCGTTTAACCCTTCATTTGACAAATGATGAAATGATATGGCGAAGCCTGCGGGCTTCGCTGTTTTAATTTTTTATAGATTCTCTGAACCATTAGTAACAGACACACTTGCAGATGAAAATCGAATCACGTATAATACAGATGGTGGGACATATTCAAGCAGTGATATAACTGCTGGCGTCATTGCATGGAGATAAGGAGGTGCTCGGATGAAACGAAGAAGTATAGTAGCTATTTGCATTATGGTATTAGCTATATTGACAGCTTGTAACGACAGTCAAAGTGGTAGTATGGAAGATTCAGAAGCACAATCTATGTCTACAGAAACAGGGGAAGTAACACAAACAGAAACACAGAGCGAGCGGCAAATTCGAAAAATTGTAGATGATTCCGAGTGGATGAAGCCACGTGTTATGAATGTCAAGGACGCTGAAAATGCGGAACTTATCTATGAAGATGAAATCTATGAGTATTATTTTGAATATCCAATAAGTGAATATATTCATGTAGTCTATGAAGATCGTACAAAAGAAAATATCAAAGATGCGCTGGCAGCAGAAAGAGTAGATATATATGATTTGGCAGAAATTGGTGTTGGTTGCTTTGTGCTTGAGAAAAATCCACAAAAGGGCAGCGCTGCTAAGATTATCAATATTGTAGATGAGTCAGAGGGCGGAGACTTAGCCATTGAGTATTTTTATGAAGATGAAACATACAGATATTCGTTTACGGCTATGATAAGTAATTGGATATATGTGTATTATACCGATGGAACAAGAGAACCAATTGATGAAGCGCTTGCGGCAGACCGAGCTACAATTGAAGATATGAACACTTATGGAATACCTTATTCGAAGGAGGCTAAGTTAAGTGATTAAACAGATAAAGCACTTTTTATAAGAGCTTTTTCAACGGAAATAAGATTGCTTAATTGAAAAAATTGTTATATAATGTGGGGTGCGACTTAGAAAGTGGGCATCCCACTTTTCATTATAGAATTGTGCTAGTCACAGAGAATAAGAGGAGAAAGATAAAATGAGCAAAGTTAGAACAAGATTTGCGCCAAGTCCAACAGGTAGAATGCACGTAGGTAACTTACGTTCAGCATTATATGAGTTTTTGATTGCAAAGCATGCAGGTGGAGA
>CAYPAM010000102.1:0-6236 GCA_964408715.1 uncultured Lachnobacterium sp. | reverse complement strand
CCTTTGCAGATGTGCTTAAGGATGCACTCTCCACAAGACTTTCAGATGTACTTGCAACTTTGCTTAAGGCCTCACTTGCTGCAATGCTACCTGATTCAAGGAATGAATTCCAAACACTTGTAGACTGGCTCTTTGCTTCTGACTTCTCAACGCTTTCGCTTGCTTCTGCGGATGCAACGAGCGAGTCAGATGTGCTTGCAGATGTTGAAAGGCTTGCGTTTGTTTCGATTTCTTCAGAAAGTGATTCACTTGCGATTACACTTAATGATTCGCTCGCTGATTCAGAGATTTTTGTCGAAGCTGCTTCATTTGAAGCATAAACAAGTGCGGCACTTCCGGCCTTTATGACTCCCCAGCCATATGTATCTGCAAAATATTTTCCAGCAGCAACCCTACTCATACCATGTGGTGCTGTTTCAATTGCTTCTGATGTAAATAATGATTCACTTATCTTTTCGCTTGTTGATTCACTTTCAGAAGTAGACAAGCTTACACTTGCGCTTGCAGCTTCTGATACAGATAAACTTGTTCTTGTACTTTCTGACTTCGATGCGCTTTCTGATTCAGATACACTTGTACTTGTACTCTGTGACCTGTATGTGCTTGTACTTGCACTTTCTGATTCGTATATGCTTGTGCTTGTACTCTGTGACTTATATGTACTTGTACTTGCACTTTCTGATTCATAAACGCTTGTGCTTACGCTCAATGAAACAGATGTGCTTTCCTTCTCGCTTGCTTCAAGCTTTTCCAATAACTCGCTCTCACTTGAAGATGTTGATACACTTAAGCTCTCTTTTGCGCTTAATGACTCCGACTGACTTGAAGATTCACTCTTTTCTTTTTCTGATGTGCTCGCAGAGTCAGATTCGTAAATCGATAAGCTTACAGATTCACTCTCTTCTTTTTCTGACACACTTGTAGAATCAGATAACGAAGTTGATGTACTAAGAGATACTGCTTCCTCTGATGCGCTGACAGACTCACTTACTTCCTTTGCAGATGTGCTTAAGGATGCACTCTCCACAAGACTTTCAGATGTACTTGCTGCTGTACTTGCTGTTGCACTCTTTGTCTCGCTCCACCATTTTTCAAGGGATGCGGAAGCGCTCTTGATTTCACTATTTCTAAGTGATTCCGAGGTTTCTTCTGAAAGGACGGTACTTGCTTCTTCGGATGCAACTGCACTTTCGCTCTTAGAGGCTGATTCTGATAGGCTTGCATTTGCTATAATTTCTGAAGCAGATTCTGAATCTGAAGCAGATTCTGATACAGATGTGCTTGTCTTTGTACTTTCTGATTCATCAGCAAGATACTGTGTTGTTAAGTTGGTAATTCTCAATTTTGCTGCTTCAGTTACTGCTGTAATCGCTGCATTTTCTGCTGCTGCTACTGATTCAGCCGTTCTATTTGAAGACCAACGATACGCAATATTATAGCAAGTCCAATAAGTCCTATCATACGTTGATTGATACAAATTGTCATACTCTTCAGCATAATATGTATCCCAATAAATCCCCTTGAAATAATTCCAAGCAGTATCATAATCCATTCCACGTGGAACTTCTGACGAATCTTCTGAGATTTCATCTACTTCCGCCAGCATGATTGCTGCTTCTTCATATGGAAGTTCACTTCCTGTTGTTGAAACAGAAGCCTGCTCTTCATACTCTGAGTATGTTTCCCCATTCTGTTCCTGCTCTAACGCGTAGATTACATCTCCTTCACCGATGACGCTTGCTCCCCCGAGAGCAACACCGGCTCCTGCTACACCCTTTAAAATAGCATTTGTTTTCTTCTTCATTTTTTGTCCTTTCCTAGTCAAGCCCTTTATATATAATATATATTTTATTACCCAATATTACCCAATCACAGCGAGGTGTTTCCTGCAAAAAGGGCGCAAAAACCCACACTCACACGATTATATTTAGTATATTCCCCATTTCCATAATATGTCAACAAAAAAATACACATTTTTCAACAAAAACGTGTACTCTTTATAATGATATTCACTATTAATTCAATTTAAATTAGTCCATAGTGTCTAAGGGCATTTTCTATGCCATTCTCATGGATATCTGTCGTCACATATTCCGCAGCGTCTTTTGCCACCTGAGTGCCATTTCCCATTGCAATTCCATGTCCAACAAACTGGAGCATATCGAGGTCATTGACACTATCTCCAATTGCATAAGTATCTTCCATCGCAATTCCAAGATGGTTACACAGCCATTCGATACCGGTTGCTTTTGATGTCCCCTTCGGAGAGCACTCTAACACCACATCATCATGCATCATAAAATCGAACTCATCCTCAAGCTCTGCTTTAATTGCCTCATAGTTGGTATCCGGAAGCACATCTGCGGAAAACTTATTGATATGGATGTCCTCCGTGTAGCCATGCAAAAAGACTGCATCTTCTCCCATATCTGCAATCATATAATCCACATATGGATCCTCTTCAAAACCTTTTTCACTTAACCAGTGCTTCACCGGTCCTTCTAAAACCACCGGCATATGATGCTCTTCGCAAAGGCTTACAATCTTTTTTACCAATTCCGGTTCCAATATCTTTTCATAGAGGATTGTTCCATCCATCTCCACATGATTGCCACAAGCTGCAATCACCCCATCAAACCCGATGTCAAAAAGCTTTGGAGAACGAATATTTCCTCTGGAACGTCCACTACACAGAAACGCTTTATGTCCATTCTTGCGAAGCTGTCGAATCGCCGTTACAGCGCTCTGTGGAATATTGGTATCCCAGTCCCAGATAGTTCCATCTATATCAAAAAATACTATTTTACCCATGTTCTTTTCCTATTTCTTTTTCTCTAATAACTTCTTGCTATATACACATAATCCTACTACGCCCACAAGCAGTAGCACCACCGATACCGCCCACGCCAGTATGCTTCCATCCACAGTTCCTGCAAGGAAGCCTGTCTCTGTGCGGATGACTGCAATTGCATTTGCTACAATATGCGCAACAACTGCAACATAGATGCTGCCTGTCTTCTCCACAAACAATGCTAGTACGATTCCAAGCAAAAATGCATAGATAAACTGTACGATATTAAAATGCAACACCGCAAAAACCAACGCTGATACTAAAACCGCCGGCCATAAGCCCATCATTCTGCGAAGGCGTCCATATACAACACCTCTATGTAACAACTCTTCTAAAAATGGCGTAATCAACGCCGAGCCGACCAGCTCCAGCCAAATGGTGCTACCATAAAAAGCATCACTTGCATTCTGATATTCCTCTGACATCTGCATCAGTGGCGACATCGAGATAATGTTATTCAAGGAAATAGACACACAAATCATAATTCCGATGACTGCGACAAGATTCCACGCCTTCTCTTTGGTAATCTGCGGTTTCATCCCCCACAATCCACTTAGCATTCTGTCATGCTTGTAGTCTGCAAAAACTACCGGAATCGCTACAAGGCTTCCGATAATCTTGCATAACATATAGGTTTCATTTGACGCACCAAAAATCATCTGTGCAATCATAATTCCAATCGAAATTGCCACGTAGTACATTCCAACCGGATATACAATCTGCCATATCTTTGATGCAATACCATAATTTTGATTCACTTACTTACCTCTCTTCATATAACCACGGTCTCTATCTGGGCAAACCGATTACATATGGCATAAAACCTCTGGCAGTTCCACCAGATTATCAATAATTGCCACAGCACCAGCCTCTGTCATCTCCTGCACGTCACCAAATCCATAGGATACTGCGATGCATGGGATTCCAACAAGCTTTGCTCCCTCTACATCATAGATAGAATCTCCGACCAGACACATCTCGTCCTTGCCATAATGGCTCCATCTGCGGAATACCTCTAAAAGCACTTCCTCCTTGGAATCAATGCGTCCGTCCATCGTCGCACCTACAACATCATCGAACAATTCCAATATACCAAAATCTTCAAGTATAATCTTACAATATTCCTCTGGCTTAGAAGATGCCATTCCGATGATATAACCTTGTTTTTTTAATTCTTCGATACACTCTCTTGTACCAGGATACATGGATGTCTCATGAATCCCGATTGGTGTGTAACGTTCGCGATATTTTGCGGTAGCAATTTTCGCATCCTCAAGACTCATTCCGTAGAACTTCATAAAGCTGTCCACGAGTGGTGGTCCAATAAATACTTCTAATTTATCTCTATCTGGCTCTTCAATTCCAAAGTGCTTTAGCGCGTATTGTACACACTTGGTAATCCCTTCCTTGGAATTGCTTAAGGTTCCGTCTAAGTCAAATAATACTGCTTTCATATGTTTCCTCTCGTTTCATTACTTTGTCTATTTTCGTGCTACTGATTCACAAATTCTTCCTGTTTCAGCTCGTTTAACATCTGCTTTACCGTCTTTCCCAATATTGGATGTCGGTAGTTTGGACACAACTCGGCAAGTGGTGCTAACACAAACTGACGATTCTGCATATCGATATGTGGAATGACCAAATCCTCGCTCTCATACACCAGCTTATCAAAAAAGACAATGTCCATATCCAGTGTTCTAGGTCCCCATCTGAGTGTCCGCTCTCTGTCAGCCTCTGCCTCTATCTTATGAAGATATTCCAAAAGCTCCTCCTGATCCATAAGCGTTTCCAGCTTCAGACAGCCGTTTACAAAACATTTCTGTTCCACCGGTCCATATGGCTTGGTAATCAAAAGCTTAGATGACACCACGCCCCGAATCTGTGGATGATTGTAAAGCTTTTCAATTCCCTCCTGAATCAACGCCTTGCTATCTCCCATATTCGAACCATAAGACAGATAAACCGTATGCCACTGTCGGTACATCGTCACCGATACGTTTTCAAATGGCAGACCGATTGGTGCATGAGGCTTCTGTACTTCCACCTCCACTGCTTGTAGCTTAGGGTATTCGAGCAATAATCTCTGACACAGCTTCTCACATGCTGACTCTATCAAATCATAGCTCTTTTCCGCGAAAATGCGATTGATAAAATGACTGACCTCACCATAATTAAGTGAGCAATTCAAATCATCTCTTTTCCCCGGCGTATGAAGATCAAGATACAGCCTTGCATTAATGTAAAAGTCCTGTCCCTTTCGTTTCTCTTCCTCAAAAACACCATGGTAGGCGAATATTTTCAGATTCGTTATTTGGATATAATCACGTTTATCTGCTGTTCTATTCATTGTCTCTTGTCATACTCCCTATGAATTCCGTTTACGCTCTAAGAATTGCCTCCATCATGCGGACAACTCTTACATTCTCCTTCACGTCATGCACTCTTACGAATGCACATCCACAATTTACCGCAAGCGCAGTTGTTGCCAAAGTTCCTTCTAAACGCTCCTCTTTTGGCAGGTCAAGGCTTACTCCTATTACAGACTTACGCGAGGTTCCAAGCAAAATTGGATAGCCAAGCTGCTCTAGTCTTCCTAAGTGCTTAAGCGCCATCAGGTTCTGTTCGTAGGATTTAGCAAAGCCTACACCTGGGTCAAGGATAATCTTGTCATCGCGAATTCCTGCCTTTAATGCCAAATCTACAGATTCTCGCAAGTCCTTTAGCAAGTCAGATACGAAGTTGTTATACTCCGTATTATCTCGGTTATGCATCAGACAGCATGCCACCTTATTGTCCGCAATTAGTTTTGCCATATCCAGGTCGTATTTTAATCCCCAGATGTCATTGATGAGGTCTGCACCAGCCTCAATCGCCGCTTTTGCAACCTTGCTCTTGTATGTGTCTACAGAAACCGGAATCTCCAATTCCTTTTTCACCGCTTCTATCACCGGAATCACACGTGCAATCTCCTCTTCATCAGAGATTTTCGTGTATCCTGGTCTTGTCGATTCTCCGCCAATATCAAGAATGGCGGCTCCTTCCTTCATCATCCTCTCCGCATGTTTTAGCGCAGCATCCAGACTAGAATATTTACCACCATCCGAAAATGAATCGGGTGTCACATTCAGTATGCCCATCACATAGGTGTGCTCTTTTGTGTCAAAGTTCTTATTTCCGATTCTCATAATATTTACCTCTTTTCAACCACACGCAAGCTATTTCACGCATGCAAGAAAACGATTGACCAAGGTCTCGTTTTCTTCAAATGCGCCTTTCATGGAAAAGGTCACCGTCTTACTTCCCGGCTTCTTGATTCCGCGCATGGTCATGCACATATGCTCAGCTTCAATCATTACTATTGCCCCTTCCGGCTGTAAATATTCCA
>CAYPAM010000101.1:0-6305 GCA_964408715.1 uncultured Lachnobacterium sp. | reverse complement strand
GAATACATACATCATGAAGCACCTGGTCATACGCTCTCTGTAGGAAAGAAGAATACACTGCAAATACCGGCTTTAATCCCGCTTTTGCAAGCCCTGCCGCAAAAGTTACCGCATGCTGCTCTGCAATACCTACATCATAAAAACGCTTCGGATATTTCTTTGCAAACTTTGCCAGACCGGTTCCATCTGCCATAGCCGCTGTAATACCTACCAGCTTTGGCTCTGCCTCTGCAAATTTGCACATACTTGCCGAAATGATATCGGTATAGCTTGCTTTTTCCTTTTTCTTAAGTGGCAAACCGGTCTCAACATCGAAAGGCTCTGCACCATGAAAACGAGAAGGGTTTTTCTCTGCCGGAATATATCCTGCACCTTTTTTCGTCATAACATGCACAAGCACTGGTCCGTCTACACGCTTTGCCTCATTGAATACACGCACCATTTCCTTGATATTGCTTCCATCGACCGGACCAAGATAAATGATTCCCATTTCCTCGAAGAACATACCAGGGACAAATAACTGCTTGATACTGCTCTTTGCATTACGAATGTTTCGCACAGCCTTCTCCCCTATTACCGGTACATGATTTAACGTATTCAAAACACCTGCTTTTAAGTCACGATATGCATCTGCGGTACGGAAATTGGCAAGATATGTGCTCATTCCACCAACATTTTCCGAAATTGACATGTTATTATCATTTAATACGATAATAAAGTTTTTCTCCATCTGTGATGCATTATTCAGTGCCTCATATGCCATTCCACCAGTCAGAGCGCCATCACCGATTACCGAAACCACATGATAATCCTCTCCTGTAATTTCTCTTGCCGCAGCTAGACCCAAACCAGCCGAAATCGACGTGGAGCTATGCCCGGTATTAAAACAGTCGCTATCACTTTCATTGGTTTTTGGAAAGCCGCTCATCCCACCATACTGTCGCAGAGTTACAAAGCCTTCTTTTCTTCCGGTCAGAATCTTGTGTGTATAAGACTGGTGTCCTACATCCCATACAATCTTATCCTCTGGCAAGGAAAATGCCAGATGTAACGCCATGGTAAGCTCTACAACACCCAGATTGGACGCAAGATGACCACCTGTTACAGAAATACGTTCCAGTAAAAACTGACGTATTTCGTAGCGCAACTCGTCCAGTTCTGCTTCTGTTAAGTTTTTAATGTCATTTTCTTTTTGTATATGTTCAAGTATCATCATAATACCTCGATATATCTTATTTATCTCTGTGAATCAGGTATAATACTACTTCACAGAGGAATTCGCTCTGTACAGAAAGATGGTTCATAAGCTCTACTGCTTCTTCCGACAGCTTCGCAACCTCCTGCTGTGCCTTTTCCAATCCTACAAGTGTTACATACGTAACCTTGTTATTCTTCTCGTCACTTCCAATTGGCTTTCCGAGCACTTCCATAGTACTCGTAACATCCAAAATATCATCCTGAATCTGGAATGCCACTCCAACCTTACGTCCAATCTGCTCGAATGCCTTAATATCCTCTTCAGGCGCGCCACCCAAAGTAGCACCTATCATAAGAGAGGCTTCAATCAATGCAGCTGTCTTTAGAAGGTGTATGTATTCCAAACGCTCCTTATCCACCTGTGCCGGGTCCATATCCTCTGTTTCAATATCTACTACCTGACCACCTATCATACCATAGGCACCTGCCTTTTGGCTAAGAATCTGCAATGCTTTTGCGATTTTACTGTTTATCGGTGCATGGTCAAATGCAGATGTCGCTGTCTCAAATGCATAGTTTAATAACGCATCTCCGGCGAGAATTCCCATTGTCTCACCATATACAGCATGTGTGGTCTTCTTGCCACGGCGATATTCATCATTGTCCATCGCCGGAAGATCGTCATGTACCAGAGAATACGTATGTATCATCTCCATCGCTGTCATGAAGCGTTCAATTACCGCCCTGCCGTTCTCCGTCTCACCCAACGCAGCATACATCTGATAGGTTTCCTCCATCAGAAGGGGACGAAGTCTCTTCCCCCCAGCTTGTAAGCTATAATTCATTGCTCTATAGATTGTTTTCTGCAATCCTTCTTCTGCCGGAAGAAACTTTTCCATTATCGTATTAAAATGCTCTGCGCGTATTTCTAATTCCTTACGAATGTCCATTAAAATTCCTCCAAGCTGCCATCTTCATTCATAATCATCATGGCTTTTTCGATATCGTCTAACATAGCATTTGCTGCTTTGATTTCTTCCAGACCATTTTTGTACAGCTCAAAGGACTTATCCAAGGATACGTCCTGCGTCTCCATCTGGTCGATAATTTCTTCTATTTTTTCAAAACGTTCTTCAAGAGACATCGTTTTCTTATCACTCATTTTTATTAACCTCCGTTACAGTAGCCTTTAGACTGCCATCCATAACATGAATGAATATTTCATCTGAGGGCGACACCATTGTAACACTTTTTAAAGATTGTTTTTTGTCGTTTTCTACATATGCATATCCACTACTGATTTTTTTTGCCGGTGAATATCCATCCAGAGTCTTTGCAAGCAGCATCAGACGATGCCGTTTCTCTAACAGATTCCGTCTCATTTGCTCTGTTATCTTCTCTTCAAATTCCAGCAATCGTCTTCTGTTTTCATTCAGGCGATTCTGAGGACTTAAGAAACGAAGCTTCGTCATCATGTGTGCCAGCTGTTCACGCACTACACTGACATGACGCTTCATCGAGTGATCCATGCGTTTCTTATGCTCTGCAAGCTGCTGCTTCGTCTGCGCATAATCAAACACTGCAAGCTCTGCCGCTGCAGAAGGTGTTGGCGCACGCAAATCCGATACAAAGTCTGCAATTGTCCAATCCACTTCATGTCCTACCGCAGAAATAATCGGTACTCGGCAATCAAAAATTGCTCGTGCTACAGCTTCTTCGTTAAACGCCCACAAATCTTCAATAGAACCGCCTCCGCGACCAACAATAATCACATCTACTCCATAGCTTTCTAATGCATGAATTCCTCGGACAATACTTTCCTTCGCACCATCGCCTTGTACCAATGCCGGATACAGAATCAACTGCACATAAGGATTTCGTCTTGTTGCCACATTGCGGATATCCTGAATCGCAGCCCCCGTTGGCGCAGTTACGATTCCAATTGTCTTCGCATACTTTGGAATTGACTGCTTATATTCCGGGGCAAACATTCCCATCTCTTCTAATTCTCGTTTCAATGCCTCAAACTGAAGATAGAGGTTTCCCTCTCCGTCAAGTTCTATTTCTCTTGCGTATATCTGATACTTTCCATCACGCTCATAGATTTCAACAGAACCAGAGACTATGACCTTGTCTCCTTCTTTCATCTGGAAGTTCAACCCTCTTCTGTTGCCCGCAAACATAATCGCACTAAGGGTACCTGTCTGGTCTTTGAGCGTAAAATAAATATGTCCACTCGAATGATATTTGCAGTTGGACACTTCTCCTTTGACCCGAATCTGACGAAGCATGAAGTCTTCTGCAAACATGTTTTTAATATAGTTATTTACCTGGCCTACGGAATATACGTTTTTAATCATAGAAACTTCGCTAAAACTCCATTTACGAAGGCCGGTGACTCATCTGTTCCATATTTCTTCGCAAGCTCTATCGCTTCATTAATAGAAATCTTGCTGTCTAAGCCTTCTTCATATTTCATTTCATATACTGCGAGACGAATAATAGATAAATCAACTTTACCCATACGTGTTGTCTTCCATCCTGTTGCAGCTTCATTAATCATTGCATCAATTTCTGGAAGCTTTGCAAGAATCTCACTGCACTTATGATTCATATATGCGGAATCTTCCTCGCTTGCATTCTCTAACTCCTCTGCAAATAACGCCATCTGTTCTGGCATTTCTTCTTCTCCATGAAATTCCACGCGGAAAAGCATCATAAAAACATTCTCTCTTAATTTTCTTCTTGTCATAAAGTAATTCCTCTCATGAGTTAATATTTAAAAAGGATGTCGCACTACGACATCCTTAATTATACTACAAATATGAACTTTTAAAAAGTACTAATTATTCCCCATATCAACACTTGCAACACGAACATTTACAATTGCTACTGTAAGGCCTGTCATATTTTCAACAGATGTCTTTACTTTTTCCTGCACCTTTGCAGAAATCTCCGGAATTGCATATCCATAAGCAATGTTAAGAGCTACGTCAACCTTGATTTCATCGTCAATGACCTCTACGAAAATACCTTTGGAAAGATTCTTCATACCAAGCTTGCTAACGATTTCATTGGTAATGTTGCCGGCCATAGAGCTAACGCCCTCAACTTCTGTAGCTGCAAGTCCGGCGATAATAGCAACGACTTCTTCAGAAACCTTAACTTCGCCGCTTTCATCTGCTTTTATCTGAAACGTTTTATTTGATTCTGCCATAATAGTTACCTCCTAAGTAATATTCTTTGAATATTATAACAGATTATACTTGTTTTGAAAACTAAAATAATCATAAAAAGAGCCCGAAATGCTTCGAGCTCTTTCAAAATGACTAAACTGTCTGTTTCTTTGACACATATACCTGGAAGGAATCTGTTCCCATTAAAGCCTTGCCCTCTGTGATTGTAACATTCTTATCGGTAATTACATATTCTACATTCGCATTTTCCTTGATAACAGTATCCTGCATCAGTACACAGTTCTTAACCTTAGCACCCTTCTTAACCTTAACTCCACGGAAAAGAACACTGTTCTCTACTTCGCCCTCAATGACACAACCATCGGCTGCCATTATGTTAGATACCTTAGCGCCTTTAATGTATCTTGTTGGGTTGTCATCACGAATCTTGGTATATACCTGTCCTGACCCAAAGAGTCCCTTTAGGTTTTCTTCTTTGAGAAGCTTCATATTCTCATCGAAGTAGCTCTTCATGTCATGAATATATGCAACATATCCATCGAAGCAGTAGCCTTGAACATCTAACACATCAATCTGTGGAGCAATTACGTCTCTTTCGAAGCATGTGAATCCAAGAACGAAAGCTTCATCAATCAAACGAATTAAAAGCTCACGCTGAATTACATAAATATTCATTGAGAAGTTCACTTCACCATCTCTCTTTGAGTTAACAAAAAGCTGTGTTACACGGTTTCCTTCTAATTCAAAGCTGTAATATAAATCATTGTTTGTTCCTAATGGTTTCTTGAAGTTTTCAGGAATCTCCTGTTTGCGATATACGGCAGTAATATCTGCACCGCTCTTTCTGTGCGCATCTAATAATGCACGGAAATCGATGTTTGCAGCAAAGTTGGTATCTGCCATAACAACGTATTTCTCTTTCTGTGAAACAAGGAAAGTCTTAATACTTTCCAACGCTTCCACACGACCATTGTATACCTTGACATTCTTCTGTGCAAATGGTGGAATAATATTCAAACCGCCTTTCTTACGGGCAAGATCCCATTCACGTCCTGAGCCAAGGTGGTCCATCAATGACTGATAATTCTCACGTGCGATTAAAGAGATATTGTCAATACCCGCGCGCGCCATTCCTGAAATCAGGAAATCGCAAAGACGATAACGGCTCGCAAAAGGAATTGAAGCCATAAGTCTTTCTGTTACAAGTTCCGGTACTAATCCGTCATAGCTGTTAGGAAAAATAATGCCCAACGCTTCATTGTTATTAATTGATTTTAGCATTGTTCTTCTCCCTCCTTAACATCTTCATATACCATAGCTTTTGGTCCAATCTTTGCATTTGCACCAATCTGAACTCCTGAAGCAACATGAGCAACATCTCCGATACCGCCTTCTGCTGGAATCTCACCGACTACGGCATTCTCGCCTACTGAAACATTCTCAGCGATGATACAGTGTTTTACAACTGCACCAGCCTTGATGGTTGTGCCGCCCATAACCACTGCATCTTCAACAACCGCACCTTCTTCTACATTGACACCTGCAAAAAGGATGGAATGCTTAACTGTACCCTTAACATCACAACCGTCTGTAATCATAGAGTTCTCTACGATTGCAGAAGGAGCAATTCTGTGTCCTGTCATACCACTGTTACGGCTGTATATCTTCCAATTCTCGTCAAAGAGGTCAATACCACTATTCTCTGGATCAAGAACTTCCATATTTGCTTCCCAGAGAGAACCAATTGTTCCAACATCCTTCCAGTATCCGTCAAAACGATATGCATACATCTTGCGACCATCTCTTAAAAGATTTGGAATAATGTTGTTACCGAAATCATTTTCAGAATTTGGATCTGCTTCATCTTCGATAAGATATTTTTTCAAAATATCCCAGTTGAATATGTAAATA
>CAYPAM010000100.1:0-6321 GCA_964408715.1 uncultured Lachnobacterium sp. | reverse complement strand
AACGGTTGTACCGATGTTGGCACCCATGATAACGCCTACTGCCTGTTGCAGCTTCATAATTCCTGAGTTAACAAAACCTACAACCATAACCGTTGTAGCAGATGAGGATTGGATAATCGCAGTTACCCCTGCACCCAACAGAACCCCCATCAGACGGTTGGAGGTAAGCTTCTCTAAAATGCTTTCTAATTTACCACCGGATAATTTGGACAAGCCCTCGCCCATGGCGTGCATTCCGTAAAGGAACAGTGCAAGCCCACCTATCATCGTTAACACATCAAAAAAATCCATATCAGACTCCTTTTGTACAATTTCATTTGTTCAACAGCGTCATTATTGCATAGTTTTTTTGTTTTGTAAACTTCCGGTAAAGCCTAAAGCTCAGATTTTACATAGATTTTACAAAGCAGCGTTTTGTTCTTTACATTAACCTCTTGGCCGCTTGTCAATGGAAAAGATTACCCACTCGGCAAGATTCGTCGCATGGTCACCGATTCGCTCAAAATACTTTGCCACCATAAGCAAATCCGTTGCCTGCTCGCCATTGTTCTTGTTCTGATGAATCAGCTCAATCAATTCCTGTTTCGTCTGCGCAAACAGGTCATCCACGATATCATCATGCACGATTACGCCATGCGCTTTCTTTACGTCCTTTTCCACATATGCCTCAATGCTCTGAATCAGCATCCACATCGTCTCTGATGCCATCTTGCTGATGCTATCCAGATTCTTGATATAAGGCTCATGTGCCAGATGAAGCGTCATCTCTGATATATCGGAGGCATGGTCTCCAATACGTTCCATATCTGTTACCATCTTCAGTGCCGCAGATATCACACGCAGGTCCGATGCCACCGGCTGCTGCTGCATGAGAAGTGTAAAGCAGATGTTCTCTATCTCTTTTTGCTTCTGGTCTATCTCCACATCGTGTTCCATCACAGTCTGTGCCAATTCCACATCCTGTCGCAACAGCGCCTCGATGCCCTTCTGGATAGAATCCTCTACCATGGTTGCCATTTGTAACATCTCCTGATTCAGTTCCTCAAGCTGCTCGTCGAATCTTTTTCTCATTAACCAAACCTCCCTGTAATATAGTCCTCTGTTCTTTTATCTCTTGGATAAGAAAAAATCGTCTGTGTATCGTTAAACTCCACCATCTCTCCAACAAGGAAGAATGCGGTGTCATCCGACACACGTGCCGCCTGCTGCATATTGTGCGTTACAACGACAACAGTGTACTTTTTCTTTAAGTCCTCCATCAGCTCTTCTATCTTCAGCGTCGAGATAGGGTCAAGCGCCGAGGTTGGCTCATCCATCAGCAAGATTTCCGGATTCACCGCAAGTGCTCTTGCAATGCAGATTCTCTGCTGTTGTCCACCAGATAGCCCTAATGCCGACTTTTTGAGTCTGTCCTTGACCTCATCAAAAATCGCCGCACCGCGAAGGCTGTCCTCCACGATTCTATCCAACGTTTCCTTATCCTTGATGCCGTGAACCCTTGGTCCATATGCGATATTGTCATAGATACTCATAGGAAAAGGATTCGGCTGCTGAAACACCATACCAACCTTTTTGCGAAGCACGGTGGTGTCCACACCCTCTCCATATATGTTCTCGCCATCAAGAAGAATCTCGCCTGTGATTTTCACACCGTCTACCAGATCATTCATACGATTCAATGTCTTTAAGAAGGTCGACTTACCACAACCGGATGGCCCAATGAAAGCAGTTATGCTTTTTTCTTTAATATCCATATTTACATTTTTCAGTGCGTGATTTTCTCCATACCAGAGATTTAAGTCGCGCACCCTGATAATTGTCTTTTTATTCATGTATCTCTCCTATCTCCTTCACGCCAACTACGCCATTCTATTGACATCGAAGCGCTTCGCCAGCTGCTTGGTCGCACAATTGATTGCCAAAACAATCACAAGCAGAACAACCGCAATACCAAATGCAGTATCGAACTCACCCTTTGAAGCACTTAGGTAGAGCTGAACGGTAAGCGTACCGCCCGACTGGAAGATTTTGTCCAGATATGCCTTGGCGGTAGCCGGCAGCAAATCACTGCTTCCCGCAGTATACAAAAGCGCCGCAGATTCTCCTACAATTCGCCCTATCGCAAGGATAACGCCTGTGATAATTCCCGGCATGGAGGATGGCAGCAGAATCGTTCGAATCATATACCATTTTCCAGCGCCGAGCCCTATCGCACCTTGTCGATAGCTGTCTGGGACGGTTTTGAGCGCTTCCTGTGTGTTTCTCGTAATCAGCGGGAGTACCATGAGTGTAAGTGTCAGCGTACCTGTCAGAATCGAATAGTCAAGTCCTAAGGTCGTGCCAAAAAACATCATGCCGAACAAGCCAAAAATGATAGACGGAATTCCGGATAACGTTTCTGTCGCCAGCTCTATGATTTTTACAAATCTCCCCGGCTTGGCATATTCATTCAGATAGACGGCTGCTCCAACGCCGACCGGGGTCGCTATCAACATGGTCAGTACGATAATGTAGATGGTATTAAGGATATTGCCCGCAATACCAACCGTATCATTTAAAAAGCTTGTGCTGGTCGTAAGGAATTCCCAGCTAATCTGGCTGATTCCATTCGAGAGTACATACACAATGATTCCTGCCACAAGGAGCACCGATATTCCAGCACACAGATATATCAGTGTATATATCATTGCATCCGACACACGTGATTTCTTCTTATATATGCTATTCATATTATTCAGTCTCTCCTTTCTTGATTAATCGCGTTAGGATGAGATTCGTAAACAGGATGAACGCAAAGAGTACCAGCCCAATGGTAAAAAGCACCTGTCTGTGAAGTCCCGAAGAATAACTCATTTCGCTGACAATAGCTGTCGTTAGGAATCTTACGGAATGGAAAGGCAATGGCAGGTTTACCGAGCCGCCGGCAACGAGGTTGATTGCCATCGCCTCTCCAAGTGCTCTGCCCATACCAAGTACAACCGCCGTCATGATACCTGACTTCGCCGCCGGAAGCACCACCCGAAAAATCGTCTGGATTCTGGTCGCGCCAAGTGCCAAAGACGCCGATTTAATCGCAGGCTGTACCGCGCGAATCGAAGCTGTACTGATATTAATCACTGTCGGAAGAATCATAATTGCCAGTACAATAATCGCAGACAAAAAGTTCGCCCCGCCCGTGAACTGATGCGTTGGGTCATCCTTATAGATTGCAAGCTCTATGTTATAAATAAATGGTTTTAGAATCATAATACCAAGTAAACCATAGATAACGGATGGAATCGCTGCCAGAAGCTCCACTGCCGGCTGCACAACGCTTACCAGCCTCTTATTGCCGATTTCTGCCAGAAACACTGCTGTTAGTACCCCCACAGGCACACCAATGAGTAGTGCTGCTACTGTTCCGAAAATAGAAGTAAAAATAACGTAAAAAATACCAAACGACGGCTCTGCCGCTGTTGGCTTCCACTCAGTTCCAAATAACAGGTCGATGACCCCGACTTCGAATAAAGCCGGGGTACCAATTTTAATCATATACACTGTTATGGAACCAACTGCTACAATTGCTACGATTGCAAATATTGTAAAAATCCATTTTGCAATCCGCTCACTTGCATGCCTTTTTTCCATAATTTGCTCACCTGACGTTCTTATTCTGGAAGAATAAGACCTACCTTCTTGATAATTGCCTGTCCCTCTTCCGATTCAATATATGCAAAGAAGGCCTGTACTAATTCATTCTGCTCGGCAATTGCACCCTTTGTCGCCATAACGAATGGTCTGGAAAGAGAATACGTTCCGGCTACGATATTTTCTTCTGAAGCAACTACACCATCGATTGCCATTACCGTTACGGTATCATCAATAACGTCCAGTGATACATAACCGATAGCGCCTTTTGTGCCTGCTACTGTAGAAAGCACCCCACCCGTTGAATCAATTTCCTGTGCATAAGCACACAGGTCTTCGATTTTTAACAATTCTTCAAAAGCACCTCTTGTGCCGGAGCCTGACTCTCTACCTACAACTACAATTGGCTGGTCGCTTCCACCAAGCTCACTCCAGTTTGTGATTTCGCCGGTGTAGATTTTTACCAATTCTTCGGAGCTTATATCTGTAACGGTTACCTCATTATGAATAATCACTGCAATGCCATCGATTGCGATGATATTTTCTACCAGACCCTCTGCAAGCTCAGCGTCTTTTAAATTTCTAGAAGAGTTACCGATATCTGCAGTTCCATCAATCGCAGCCTGAATACCTGTACCAGAACCTGTAAACTCAACATTTACCGTTACACCTTGGTTTGCTGCCATGAAGCCTTCCTGAAGTGCGTTCGCAACCTTCTGCATAGAAGTGCTACCATTTAAACTAATCGTTCCACTCAAGCCGTTTCCTTCACTGTCTGTATTGCCGCATGCAGTAAGACTGCTTGCCATAAGTACAAACGATGCTGCTAATGCAATTACTTTTACTATTTTTTTCTTCATTTTTCATTCTCCTATCATAACTTCTTTGAAACCGAAAGTTCCATTTGCTTTATCTAAGCACATAAGCTACTATATTCTTAGCGCGTAAAATTCACTATCGCACATATGTAAAGAATACGTAAAAAATAAATGGATAATTTCAAACTTTTTTCACAATTTTGTCATATGATGACACAGTCCAATAATTACCATTTACGAAAGGAGGGTATCTTGTGGCAGACCAGATGATATTCAAGCGATATGAAATCAAGTACATGATTACTACCGAGCAGCTTGCAGTTATCAAAGAAGAATTCGAAAAGCACATGATTGCAGACGAGCACGGTGTCAGCACTATCTGCAGCCTGTATTTTGACACACCATCTTTTCAATTGATTCGACGTTCACTTGAACATCCTGTATATAAAGAAAAGCTTCGACTCCGCAGCTACGGCGTCGCACACGCAGACACCAAGGTTTTCGTAGAGTTGAAGAAAAAATACAAGAAGGTCGTATACAAACGGCGTGTAACTCTCAAAGAGCAGGACGCAATGCGCTACCTTCTGGATGGTGAAATAAATAAACATACACAGATTACCAACGAAATTGATTATTTCAGGCAGTTCTATCCGGGCCTTGCACCAGCTATGCTTCTGATGTACAAACGAGAAGCATATTACGCCAAGGACGACCACGAATTCCGTGTCACCTTTGACCGGGATGTACTTTGGCGAGACTATGATTTGTCATTAGACAAGGGAATCTACGGCGAATCTATCTTAGCGCCGAACCTGATTCTTATGGAAGTAAAAACAAAAGACGCCATCCCGCTATGGATGACGAAGCTACTAAACGATAACCATATTTACAAGAAATCATTTTCAAAATATGGTACCGCATATCAGATTAAATTAAAAAATCAAATGAAGGAAGGATAATAAATTATGGATACATTATTTAAAGGATTATTTGACTCATCAACCGCATCGACAATTGCTGTATCAGACTTTTTACTCTGTGTTTTTGTTTCACTTTTAGTAGGACTTTTCTTATGTCTTGTATACACCTACAAGAGCCGCTACACCAAGAGCTTTGTCATCACACTCGCATTGCTCCCAGCTGTTGTATGTGTGGTTATCATGATGGTTAACGGCAATGTTGGCGCAGGTGTTGCTGTAGCTGGTGCATTCAGCTTGGTGCGTTTCCGTTCTGTACCAGGTACTGCAAAAGAAATCGGAACCATCTTCCTTGCTATGGGCGCTGGTCTTATCGCAGGTATGGGCTACCTTGGATACTGTGTTCTCTTTAGCGTTGTATTAGGTCTTGTCATGCTGCTTTACAACGTGATTGGTCTTGGCACCAGCAAAAAGCCATGCGTAGATAAGACCTTGCGCATCACAATTCCAGAGGACTTAAACTACTCAGAGGTGTTCACAGACCTCATGGACAAATACACCACACACTATGACTTAGTACAGGTGAAGACAACAAACCTTGGCAGCTTGTTCAAACTGGTGTATAACATCACCTTAAAGGATGCTTCCCAGGAAAAGGAATTCATTGATGCTCTTCGCTGCCGCAACGGCAACCTGGAAATTTGCATCGCAAAACAGGAAACAAACGTAGAATTATAAAATTAATCTCAAAAAACATTGGCTGCTATACCCACGGATTAAAACCTTTCCCGCGATATAGCAGCCAATATTGTTTATAGGTTTGCTTTGATTTTCTCAATCATCTTTGCATATTCATTTTCTGACAGGTATACTCTGTCAGGATTCATCGCAAACACACCACCCCATTCAAATGGGTCATCCTCATATTTTGGAACCAGATGCATATGAAGGTGACAACC
>CAYPAM010000099.1:0-6364 GCA_964408715.1 uncultured Lachnobacterium sp. | reverse complement strand
CAATTGCAGCCACCAATGCGTTTAGCTCTTCATTGAATGATTTTCCGTTAAGCGCCTGGTTTTCGGCATCCAGAGTCTTCATAAGACCCGGTACGCCAGCCAATGTATCAAGAAGTACATTGCCGGTCTGTCCGTTTGTGCCAGTGCCACCGATATTAACGAATTCAGCATTCTTACCGATTTCAGCCATAATCTGAGCTGTCTTGGTTGCGATTTCAATACGAGCGTTTGCTTCGATTTTCAGCTTTTCAATCTCGAAGTTAACCTTTTCATTGGAAGCACGAGCAGCAGCAAGGGCTTTCTCACCTTCTGCCTCTGCAAGCAACTTCGCTTTTACTGCTTCCGCTTCTGCAAGACCCTTCTTTGTGATGATTTCTGCTTCAGTCTCACCCTTGACACGAGTTGCATTCGCAGATGCATTTGCCTCTGTTTCAACCGCTTTCGCTTTACCACGAGCTTCTTCTTCTAAAACCTGAGCTGTTGCTTTTGCGTTGATGGTCGCAACATTTGCTTCTTCTTCCGCTTTAATCTCAGCTTTTACCTTGTCAGCTTCCGCCTTTGTTTTAATAACTTCTTTTTCTTTAAGGGCTGCAAGGTTTGCCTGTTCCTGGCGAACAATTTCAACCTTACCCTGTTGCTCTGTAACTTCCTGCATACGAACAGTTCTCTGAAGTTCACCGGCGATTTCTGCATCGGCATTTGCTTTATCCGTCTCAGCCTTGAATTCCGCTTTCTTTAAGCTGTTATCTCTGTTCTTTTCTGCAATCTGAAGCTCAGTGTCTAATTCGCTCTGCTTTGCAGCTTTTTCAGACTCAGCATTCTGCTGACGAATCTGCTGATTTGCAGTCGCGCGAACCTTTTCTGCTTCTTTTCTCTTTTCTTCGCGGTCGATTGCTGCGATATCATCGTAGTAACCATATTTATCCGTGATGTCCTGAATATTTAAGGATACAAGCTCAAGACCCATATCAGCTAATTCATCACTAACAGATTTGATGATTTCTTCCTTGAAGGCTTCCTTGTCACTCTGTACCTGCTCTGGTGTCATGGTTGCCACTACGCTTCGTACAGAACCCATAAGGGTAAGCTTAACGTCGTCGATAATACCCTGCTGTCCACGTTCCCTGAATGACACAATTGCCTTTTGCAAAATCGCGGTATCCCTGGTATTTGGACGAATCTGTGCGGTCCAGTCAACGATGATTGGTACGGATGTCTTAGTCTTAATCTCATCTCCGTCTGTGAAAACAGTGAGCATACATAAATCAAAATAAGATGCTTTTCTAAAGATTGGGATTACAAAGCTACCACCGGACACCTTAATCACTGGCTCCTTACCACCTGTGATAATCAGCGCCTTGTCAACATCTGCAACCTTGTAGATGCTGCATAAAAACGCAATCACGATGACAATTACCGCAATTACAATTCCAACAGTAATAAGTTTTTCTGGCATAATATTTTCCTCCTTAGTGTTTAAGTTGCATTCAGTATAATATAACGAATTGCAAAATGCTAGGGATGTAAGATACATTTAAGATTATGTTAAGCTTGCTAACATAGATTGTCCAATTGTCCCTTGTGGCATCTGCACGCCAAAGTTGTCTGCGATTGTTGCACCAATCACTGCAAAAGTATCCGTTGTTGGCAGCTTGCCGCAACTCTCAAAAGAAGGGGAATATGCTAAAAATGGCACCTGCTCTCTTGTATGGTCTGACCCCGTATAGGTTGGGTCATTGCCATGGTCCGCGGTAATGATAAGGAGGTCATCTTCCTTTATAAGTGGAAGAAGCTCGCCTAGCTTCTCGTCGAACATCTCGATTTCTTTGCCATATCCGATTGGATCTCTTCTGTGTCCCCACAAGGCATCGAAGTCTACAAGGTTTACAAAGCAAAGACCGGTAAAGTCTTCTTTTGCGATTTCAATCGTCTGTTCCATACCATGCACACTGCTCTTGGACTTGTGGCTGGCGGTTACACCCTCTCCATCAAAGATATCGTTGATTTTACCAACAGAAATCACATCATAGCCTGCATCCTTTAAAGCATTCATAGCAGTTGCTCCCGTCGGCTTTAACGCATAATCATGACGATTGCTGGTACGCTTGAACTCGCCTTTCTTCTTACCAACGTATGGACGTGCGATGATACGGCCTACACGCCATTCATCCTTCATGGTAAGCTCTCGCGCAATCTCACAATAACGATACAGTGTCTCCAATCCCATGGTTTCCTCATTACCACAAATCTGAAGCACAGAGTCCGCGGAGGTATATACGATTACCTTGTCGTTATAGATTTCTTCTTCTGCCAGCTCTTCGAGGATTTCGGTTCCACTGGCCGATTTGTTACCGATGATTTCTTTTCCAAAACGCTTCTCTAGTTCATCTATAAGCTCCTTTGGAAAACCTGTTTCTGTAAAAGTCACAAAAGGCTTCGTCGTATGAATTCCCATCATCTCCCAATGCCCAGTCATGGTATCCTTGCCATTACTTGCTTCATTCATCGCACAGTAATAGCCCAATGGATGCTCTACCGGGGCTACCTTGTCCAACTCTTTTAGATTTGCAATTCCAAGCTTCTGTAGGTTTGGAATGTGGAAGCTATCCACAGTCTTTGCGATGTGACCTAGGGTGTCTACGCCGACATCTCCAAATTTTTGCGAATCTGCCATCGCACCAATCCCCATGGAATCGATGACAATTGTAAATATTCTTTTATATTTTCCCATTTCATTCTCTCCTTGTGGAGTATAGAACTACCCGCCGATTATTCTGGCTTAGTATTTCCCTTCACACTGTTCATTTTTTACAATTTTTACAATACGGCTTGTACCAAGTCTTGATGCACCAAGCTCGATAAACTTCTCAGCATCAGCCATAGAAGAGATGCCGCCTGCTGCTTTGATTTTAACATTTGGTCCAACATGTTTAGCAAAAAGCTCTACGTCTGCGAATGTAGCTCCTGCTGTTGAGAATCCAGTAGATGTCTTGATGAAATCTGCACCAGAAGCAGTTACGATTTCACACATTTTGATTTTTTCTTCGTCTGTCAAAAGACATGTTTCGATGATAACCTTTAAGATTCTTCCGTCACAGGCTTCCTTGATTGCTTTGATTTCGTTTAACACATAGTCATATTCTTTTGCTTTTAACATACCAATGTTAATTACCATATCGATTTCATCCGCGCCATTTGCTACTGCGTCTTTTGTCTCGAACACCTTGGCAGCGGTTGTGTAGTTACCATTTGGGAAACCGATTACCGTACATACCTTGCATTTGTCGCCCATGTATTCCTTTGCCTGCTTTACATAACAGGTTGGAATACATACAGATGCTGTCTCATATTTGATTCCATCATCACAGATGGCTTTGATTTCTTCCCATGTTGCTGTCTGAAGTAACAATGTGTGGTCTACAATTGCTAAAATATCTTTCTGATTCATAATTTTCTCCTTATCTTTTCTCAAATTTTTAGATTCGCTGGTCCAAACCCAAGTGGCAGAAGCTCCTTTAAGGTATGTACCTCATAATCCTTTGGCCCGCTTCCCAACACAATCTCAAAGGTATCCGGGTCGCAGAATTCCATCATCACCTGACGGCACACACCACATGGCGCACAAAGATGAAGCTCCTTCGCATCCTCCATTCCGCCAACAATTGCAATGGCATCAAATTCACGCACGCCTTCGCTCACCGCCTTGAAAAATGCAGTACGTTCTGCACAGTTTGTTGACGAATAGCCGGCATTTTCCACGTTGCAGCCTGTGTAAACGACACCGTTTTTCCCTAAAAGTGCTGCCCCAACCTTGTGGTGCGAATATGGTGTATATGCCATCTCTCTTGCTTCTAAGGCAAGTCTCATTAATTCACTTTTATCCATAGCTTTCTTTGTTCCCTTCATCATGTATTCCACAAAATCGCTTAATGCTACTTCGCATCATCGCGAATCAGCTTGCGAATTGCTCCAACTGCGGTACGGATGGCAAGCTCTGTGTCATGCACCTGCGCATTTGGAAGTCCCTTCTTTGCACGCTCCTGATTGGCCACTACAAGAAAACAAGAACCCACTCGGACTCTTAAAAAGCTTCCTGCAATAAAAAGCGCCGCCGATTCCATTTCAGAAGCTACACAGCCCATACGAAGCCAAGCCTGCCATTTATTTTCCAATTCATAGCTTACCGGCATTACCTCTGGCTGATGCTGACCGAAAAAGCTGTCCTTACACTGCACAACTCCAACATGGCTGGTGATTCCCTGCTCCTTTGCAGACTGCATCAGAGCATTGGTTACATAAATATCCGGAACAGCCGGATATTCGATTGGCGCATATTCTCTGGATGTACCCTCCATACGAATCGCACCATTCGCAATCACAACATCTCCGCCACATACTTCCTCCTGCATCCCACCACAGGTACCTACACGAATAAATGTGTGTGCGCCGCATTTTGCCAGCTCTTCAATGGCAATCGCTGCGGATGGTCCGCCAATCCCTGTCGAGGTTACGCTTACCTTCACGCCATCCAAGGTTCCTGTATAGGTTACATACTCTCTGCTATCGGCTACCAGCACCGGATTCTCAAAATGCTCGGCAATCTTAGCACAACGCTTCGGATCCCCTGGTAAAATCACATATCCGCCAATATCCTCTGGGCCTACCCCTGTATGATACTGCTTTCCACTTCCCTCTGCATAATCAATCATACATATACCTCCAATTTCTTCACTTAGTAATTTATTATTATACAGGAAAACACCCCCTTTTGTCGAGCAATATCATCATTTTAATACCTCTGCCAAAAGTGCCGCCAGAGGCTCCATTGCGTTTTTCGCCTCCTGAAGTGTATTGGTCTGCGCGCCCACCTCTACAAGCATCGTCTTCGGGCATACATGCATGTTATAGCGATAGCCTTTTAGATATATTTTTCTTGCTAATCCCGGATAATATTCCGCCGCTGCCAACTGCATTTGAAAGGAAAGAGCCAGATTGTCCTCTATGTATGGATTTTCCAGATACGTAAGCTCTCCTTTGGAGGTTGTTCTGCTTAATCCATTAAAAAACATCAACTGTGCGGTCGGCTTTCCATTTACTTCCGTCACCAAATGCGTTGTAGAAGGTACGCCATCCCGATGCAGGTCAATTACCACCTCAATCGTTGGATTCTGTTCAAGCACTTCTTTGATTGCCGGGAGCGCGTTCGCGTATGCATCTGCATGCTCCTCTACATCATATTGTCCGGTGTGATGTAACACCTCAATCCCATACTGGTCCGTCAGAAGCTGTGCCAGATACTCCCCAACCGCAACTACAGAGGTGGAAGCATCTCCTGCTATAGAATCCGCATACCCTTCCTGAGAATGTGTATGATAGATAAGAATCTGTGGTCCGTCTACGCCTTCTGCTATGGTCAAATCCTTTTCCAACAGCTTATTTACATCCAGCAGTTCACTATTTACCGTCGTAGAATTGTCAACCTGATAGAAGTTCTGACGCAGGTAATCAAAGTCCTGAAGCTTCTGTCGGTTGATGGTTACCTGCTTTTCTAAGATACTTACCACTTCTTCAGCCTCCGAATTGGATTGCGTTTCCTGCGCCTGTTGTTGTGTCTCCTCGCCTAGAACCCCCTCCGTTGAATCCGAGCTCGCATCCTCCGACGATTGCGACATTCCCTCACCTTGCAGCAGCTCGCCTTCACCTTCGTTTTCCATATCCTTGTCCACCTCATCCCTTATGGTCAAAAGCTCGTCTTCCTCCATCACCCCAAGCACAGGCAATACAAATTGTCCAACATCTTGACAAACCAGATATCCATTTGGTATATCATATAGCACCAGCATTGGAAACATGAGCTTGGTAATGGCACTATGCGCTTCCTTTGTAATTGTCGTTTTTGCTCCATTCCAATTCACATCACCGAATCGATAAGCACAGGTACAGATTCCAATGCAGAGAAAGAAGATAAGAAGATTTTTTCTCAAAATATCACCACCTTCCTATATAGATATTCGAACTTTTTTAAAAATATGTATTGACAAGAGGAAAAGGTTGGCATATTATATTCTAGTATGTTTGCGACAAAACGTCCGTGTCAGTTTTGAAGCAGACTTTTCCAAGAAATGACGATAAAAATATCCGGAGGTGTACAAATTGGCTAACATTAAATCTGCAAAGAAAAGAATTCAGGTTGCTGCTACAAGAACAGCAAGAAATAAATCTATCAGATCTGAAGTTAAGACAGCTATTAAGAAAGTAGAAGCTGCTGTAACAGCTAACGATAAGGCTGCTGCAACTGAATGCTTAAAGAACGCTACTTCTGTTATCGAAGCTGCTGCTTCAAAAGGTGTTTACCACAAAAACA
>CAYPAM010000098.1:0-6392 GCA_964408715.1 uncultured Lachnobacterium sp. | reverse complement strand
TTTCTTCTGCGTCTTCATCCTCTGTCATTGGGATGCTTCCGATGAGAAGGTCAAGGCTTTCGCCCTCAATAACCTTCGCTCCCTTCTTCTCTAACTGGTCAGCAGAAAGGTGAATTAATAAATCGGTAATACCAAGTACCGGGTCTTCTGGCTTGTCGCCGATATTCACGCTTACAGTTGTGCCATCCTTCTTGCAAACCACACCGTGAATTGCGAGCGGAAGAGTTACCCACTGATATTTCTTGATACCACCATAGTAGTGTGTATCAAGCATTGCCATCTCTGTATCTTCATACAATGGAACCTGCTTTAAGTCGATACGAGGGGAGTCGATATGTGCTCCTAAGATGTTCATACCAGCCTCGATGCTCTTTTCTCCTAAAATAAAAAGCGCTAAGCCTTTGCCCATGTTGTTTGCGATAACCTTGTCACCTGCTTTAAGTGTTGCGCCTGCTGCGATTAATTCATCCAAATCTGCAAAGCCTGCTGCCTTTGCCTGTGCATAAAGCTCCGTGGTGCATTCACGCTCTGTCTTACAGTCACTGATGAACTTACGATAATCTTCTGCAAAAGCGAATACTGCCTCGCGTTTTTCTCCTACTGGGTATTTTTCCCATGCATTTGTTCTTTCCATGTCTGTATCTCCATTTCTATAATTTACGTTTTCTAGGGGCTACTCTTCTTCGTCTTCGTTGCGGCTCTTTACGATATTTTCCTGTACACGGCGATAGAGCTCCTGTGCCGCATTGTAGCCCATCTTTTTCTGACGATGGTTAACGGCTGCTGACTCCAAAATTACCGCCAGGTTACGTCCCGGACGAATTGGAAGAGAATGACATACGACCTTGTTGCCAAGATATTCGATGTATTCGTCTTCTAAGCCCATGCGATCATATTCCGCATCCTTCTTCCAGTCAGAAAGCTTGATAACCAGGTCAATCTGCTGTTTCTCCTTCACACATTCAACACCATACAGCGTCTTGATATCTACGATACCGATACCACGAATCTCGATAAAATGTCTTGTAATTTCTGGTGCTGTACCAATCAATGTATGCTCGTTAATCCTGCTGATTTCTACAACGTCATCCGATACGAGACGGTGTCCACGGCGAATCAGCTCCAGCGCCGCTTCACTCTTACCGATTCCGCTCTCGCCGGTAATCAAAACGCCCTCACCATAGATATCAACCAATACTCCATGAATGGTGATACAAGGCGCAAGCTGCTCGCCCAACTCATAGATGAGCTGCGCGGTAAAATCAGAGGTCGAACGTCCAGTTCCAAGAACAGGAATACCCCTCTCCTCTGCGATACGGATAAATTCCTCCTGTGGTCGCAAATCGCGGCTATAGATGATACAAGGAATATCATAGCTTAAAAGCTGATGGAAGCGTTCTTGTCGTGTTCTTTCATCCAACTGCTGTGTATAGAAATATTCTACATTACCAACCACCTGAACACGTGCGCTCTCAAAATGGTCATAGAATCCTGCCATCTGAAGTGCCGGACGATTGATATCTGTGCACTGAATTTTTCTTTTCTTTAAATCAATTCCATCTGTAAAAACCTTCAAATCCATCAGTTCTACAATTTTGGAAACGCTTACACCGTTTTTATTCATCTTAATCCTCCCACAAGGGGCATACACAAGGCCCTATTCTCCTTGATTTTACCACACTCAATCTTCGAGTTCAATTCCCCAAGCCCTAGAATTGCTCGGTTTTTTCGCCATTTGGCGCTTCCGGATTGTGGAAAAAGAGATAGACTGCCTCTGCCGCCATCTGATTCATTCCATCTGCCGCTGCCAATTCCTCTACTGTGGCGTTTCGAATGTTCTCTAATGACTGGAATCTGCGCATCAATACCTTACGGCGCGCCGGGCCTATTCCTGCAATATCATCCAGCACAGATTTGACCTGTGCCTTGCTGCGCAGGCTTCTATGGTATTCAATCGCAAAGCGGTGTGCCTCATCCTGAATACGTGTAATCAGCTTAAAGCCTTCACTGTGACGGTCAATTGGAATCTCCACGTTGTTGTAGTAGAGACCTCGCGTTCTGTGGTTGTCGTCCTTGACCATACCGCAGACAGGAATATCAAGCTGTAATTCCTCTAGCACCTGCAGGCAGACATTGACCTGTCCCTTTCCGCCGTCCATCATAATCACGTCCGGGAAGCGATTGAAGCTTCCATATTCCTCAGACAATTCCTTTTCCTTTAACTTGCTTTGCTCCTCCATGCCATGAAGGAAACGTCTCGTCAATACCTCATGCATGGAAGCATAATCGTCTGGTCCTGTGATGGTACGAAGCTTGAACTTACGGTAATCGCTGCGCTTTGGTTTGCCTTTTTCATAAACCACCATTGAAGCTACCGTCTCAAATCCATTGGTATTGGAGATATCGAACGCCTCCATACGGTTTAAATCCTTCAAGCCGAGCAAGCCTTCAATTTCCTTTACCGCACCGATGGTTCTTCCTTCTTCACGTTTGATTTTCTCCTTGTCCTGGCTCAAAATCATCTGTGCGTTTCTTGCCGCCAGGTCAACCAGCTTATTCTTCATGCCCTTCTGTGGGGTATGGATGGCGACCTTGTTTCCTCGCTTGTTACTCAGCCACGCTTCAAGCACCTCTTCCTCCTCGATAAATTCCTGTAGGATGATTTCCTTTGGAAGAAATGGCGTTCCGGAATAAAACTGTTTGATAAATGTTGCCAGAATATCGCTCTTTGTCTCGTCTGTTCCCACTCGGACGTGGAAATGGTCGCGCCCAATGAGCTTGCCCTGACGAATGAAAAAGACCTGCACAACCGCATCCACGTCGTCTGCCGCCAATGCAATGATGTCCTTGTCTTCATCGTCAGCATTGGTAATCTTCTGTTTCTGCGCAATCTGCTTTACACTATTTAGCAGCTCGCGGTATTCGATGGCTTTTTCAAATTCCATCTCTGCGGATGCCTGATTCATCTTGGTCTCCAAATCCCGAAGCACCGGCCCAAAATTGCCTCCCAAAAATTCCAGTACCGCCTCTATCTTCTGCCCATATTCTTCCTTGCTGATATATCCCTGACAAGGGCCATCGCACTGATGGATATGATAATTTAAGCATGGTCTCTCAAGACCGATATCCCTTGGCAGATTTCGATTGCAGGTGCGAATTCGATAGATTTTGTTAATCAAATCAATCGTATCCTTGACTGCTCCCGCGCTGGTATATGGTCCGAAATAACGCGACTTGTCTTTTTTCATCTGGCGGGCAAAAAGCACCCTTGGATAGTCCTCTCCCAGCGTCACGCGAATATACGGATATGTCTTATCATCGCGAAGCATGGTGTTGTACTTCGGACAGTGCTCCTTGATAAGATTGCACTCTAACACCAACGCCTCCAGTTCGGAATCCGTAATAATATATTCAAAGCGGGCAATATGCTCCACCATCTGCTTCTTCTTAATTCCTTCGTTGTGGCTCGGCTGAAAATACTGACGCACACGTTTCCGAAGGCTTACCGCCTTCCCTATGTAGATGATGGCATCTGACTGGTCATGCATAATATAAACTCCCGGCAGATCCGGGAGTTTTTTTAATTCATCCTGTATATCAAACATATGAATCCTCTTTTATATTTTGTCTGGCACTAGTCCTCTTCAAAATAATCATCTGAACATGCCTCTACGCTGTCTCCATCTGCAACCTCATAATTGTTAAGCGTTGCAACTGTAGGAACATCCTCTTCTACAAACAAGTTCTCATTGGTCTTCTCTTCCTCTGGTTCAGGAATGCCCTTCATCTCGCGGAACATCTTCATAAATTCCTTGCCTGTGATAGTTTCCTTCTCGAAGAGATATTCTGAGATACGGTCCAAAATGTCTTTATTTTCTTCTAAGAGACGATATGCCTCATTGTAGCAGCTGTTGATTACTGCGAGCACTTCCTCATCAATATGGCTTGCTGTTTCTTCACCACAGATAAGTCCTGCCCCACCGCTTAGGTACTGATTTTCCACTGTTGCAAGACACATCATACCGAAACGGTCCGACATACCATACATGGTAATCATTGCACGGGCAATCTTGGTTGCGTTTTCGATGTCGTTTGCAGCACCGCTGGTCGCAGAGCTAAACTGTACCATTTCGGCTGCACGACCTGCCATATATGTCGTAATCTTGGCGATTAACTCGTCCTTGGTCTCTAAGTACTTCTCCTCCTCCGGAGTCTGAAGTGTATATCCAAGCGCACCCATTGTACGAGGCACGATGGTAATCTTCTGAACCGGCTCTGTATCTTTCATAAGTGCGGATACAAGTGCGTGTCCCACCTCATGGTAAGATACAATCTTGCGTTCCTTCTCGCTCATTACACGATCTTTCTTCTCTTTACCACCTACCGCTACTAATTCGAAGGCTTCAAAAAGGTCTACCTGACTAACGAACTTTCTTCCATTCTTAACTGCCAGAATTGCAGCTTCGTTAATCATGTTGGCAAGGTCAGAGCCTACAAGACCTGCGGTTGCAAGCGCAAGTGCATCTAAGTCAACCGTCTCGTCCATTGGAACATTCTTAGAATGCACCTTAAGAGTCTCAAGACGTCCCTTTAAGTCTGGCTTATCTACAATAATTCTTCTATCAAAACGTCCCGGACGAAGCAACGCTTTATCCAATACTTCCGGACGGTTCGTTGCCGCAAGAATGAGAAGTCCCTTCGAGGTATCAAAGCCATCCATCTCAGCAAGGAGCTGATTCAAGGTCTGCTCACGCTCATCATTACCACCGCCAAAGCGTCCATTGTCACGGCTCTTACCGATAGCGTCAATCTCGTCAATAAAAATGATACATGGTGCCATCTTCTGTGCTTCCTTGAATAAGTCTCTTACTCGCGATGCACCGACACCTACGAACATCTCTACAAAGTCAGAACCTGCAAGTGAGAAGAATGGTACATTGGCTTCTCCTGCAACTGCCTTTGCAAGCAGTGTCTTACCTGTTCCCGGAGGGCCAACAAGGAGTGCGCCCTTTGGAAGCTTCGCACCAATCTCACGGTATTTATCAGGGTTATGCAGGAAGTCTACAACCTCCTGTAGCGATTCCTTCGCTTCATCCTGTCCGGCTACGTCTTTAAAGCTTACACCTGTGCTCTTTTCTACATATACCTTTGCAGTAGTCTTGCCAACGCCCATAGAACCGCCTGGTCCCATGCGCTTCATCAACTGACTGAACAGAATCCACAACAGGATAATCGGAAGCACAATACTTGAAATATTTAGAATCCAAGCAGCAGTATCATCCGGCACTGCCGCAGATACCTGAATCAGTTCGCCTTCCTTTGTGGTCATTGTCTTAAGAGCCTCAATCAGCTCTGGATCTTCAATATATCCTGTATAGTAGGTAATCTTACGATTACCCTCTTCGTCTACCAAGGTATAGTCAATCTCATAAGAATCATAAACAATGCTCTCTACATTGCCTGCTTCTAAATGCTGAAGAAACTCTGTGTATGTAGTTTCTTTGGAACTCATACTGCTAAAACCAGTGCTAAACAATGAGAAAATAAACAATCCAACTAAAGCAAACAGTATAAATGCTAGGACGGACTGCCCATTATTGTTTTTCTTTTCTGGTCCATTGCCATTATTTTGGTTGTTATTACCACCATTGCCTTGACCGTTGTTATCCGGTCCCTGCTGTGGGTTATTATAATCGTTCAGGTTACTCATATTTCCTCCCGTTTTTGCTAATCGTACAATACTTTATTATATAGACAAAACCGCATAAAATCAACATTTATAGTATGAACTTTTCGTGTCCTTTATAAAGTTTTTATAATTTTTCTACATCTGATGACGTACTACCTGATATTCATCGCCGGATTTGAAGTATGGGCAGTTCTTGTAGCTGCTCTGGATGAAACGTGCCATGTCATCCTCGTCCATATTTACGGAGCAATAGTAACACTCGTCATCTTCATCATATTCATTGAATGCGCAAAAATCACAACTTGTCTGCATAAATCCTCCATCACAATCTGCTCTATACGAATTGATTACGCTCTTTATTGTATTCGTAATTAATCGTTTTTAGTTTGGAAGTGATTTCCTCTTCCGATATCATATTCGCCTTCGCAAGCTCCTCTAAGCTTGCATACCGGTCCCGAAGCTGTGTGTTCACCACACTAAGCAATATTACTGGGTCTTTTGGTAAACTCATATATATCCTCCATACAAACTTATATTACTATTTTACCACAAGTGGCCGCATGTTGCAAAGACATGCAAAAAGAGGAGTTTTGTAAAAGCAATAAAGAAATAACGCATAGATGACATATGTGAAAAAAGGACACCGGCTGGTGTCCTTTTTTCGAGGAGTTTAGTTATGAAAATGTTTATAATAAAAAGGGAA
>CAYPAM010000097.1:0-6407 GCA_964408715.1 uncultured Lachnobacterium sp. | reverse complement strand
CAGATGCACATCCGGGAGATGCAGAATGCGAAGCAAAATTTAAAGAAGCGCAGGAAGCGTACGCCGTACTTAGTGATGCAGAGAAACGTAGACAGTATGACCAGTATGGTCATGCGGCCTTTGAGGGTGCTGGTGGTGCGGGAGGCTTCGATTTTTCGGGAATGGATATGAGTGATATCTTTGGCGATATCTTTGGCGATTTCTTCGGTGGTGGCTTTGGCGGTGGAAGCAGACGCTCCAACAACGGTCCAAGACAGGGCGCAAATGTACGTATGAGTGTACGTATTACCTTTGAGGAAGCAGTATTTGGCTGCGAAAAAGAAATTGAGTTTTCTTACAAAGAGACTTGTGCAACCTGTGGCGGTAGTGGTGCAAAGCCAGGAACGACTCCAGAAACCTGTGGCAAGTGTGGCGGAAAAGGCAAGGTTGTTTACTCACAGCAGTCCTTATTTGGCACAATGCAGAATGTGGCAACCTGTCCTGATTGTAATGGTTCCGGAAAGGTTGTAAAGGAACGTTGCAGTGCCTGCTATGGAAGCGGATATATCGTGAAGAAGGTGCGCAAAACTGTTGAGATTCCGGCAGGTATCGATAATGGACAGTGCGTTCGTGTAAGAGAATATGGTGAACCGGGAACCAATGGTGGTCCACGTGGAGACTTATTGGTAGAAGTAACCATTTCCAAGAGCAATCTGTTTGAACGTCGCGATATGGATATTTACTCTACTGCAAATATTTCGTATGGTATTGCTGCGTTGGGCGGTGATATTCGTATCAAGACCGTGGATGGAGACATCATCTATACAGTTGCACCGGGCACACAGACTGGCACGCGCATTCGTTTGAAAGGAAAAGGTGTTCCTTCTGTACGCAATCGAGAGGTACGTGGTGACCACTATGTTACCTTGATTACTATCACACCAACAGGTCTTAGTAAAGAAGCGAAGGAAGCACTTCGTAAGTTCGATGAATTGACAGGAGGCTCACTAACACAAGAGGGTGGCGCTACAACTGAGAAAAAGAAAAAAGGATTTATGGACAAAATCAAAGAATCTTTAGATGATTTATAGTGTAAATTGCCCATAGAATTATGACACAAAATGTAGTATCATGTTTACATTATTAAGACTAAATATAGTCTTATGTGCATAACTTGTTGGATACAAATGAAAGGATTGTGTCATGACGCTTGCGGAAGAACGAAGAGAATTGGAAGAAGAAAAGCGTATATTTGCTCAGGAGAAGAGGGATTTTTTCCGTAGAGTTGAGATAGAAGACCGTCGTTTGGAGCAGGAGAAGAATCTGTTTCAGATGAAGTTCAAAATATTAGAAGAAGAATTAGTCAAGCTTGCGGCTGAGAAGGAGGAAATCGAAAAGAAGAAAGCCTTCTATGAGATGGTGGATGAATTCCAGGCGAGAAATAATCGTCGAATCTCAGATTCACAGATGACTCCAGGCGAGATGTTCTTCCGAGGTGTTGCGAATCAGCAGTCTCTTAAGAAGCGCTATAAGGATTTGATTAAGATATATCATCCGGACAATGCGGATGGTGATAATACGGTAGTGTTGGAAATCAACAGAGAGTATGATTATCTCAGTCAGTATCTGATCTAGAAAGCTAAATAGGTGTACATTGGTCGGTATTGCCATAGAAAAGTGTGGCAATACCGATTTTTTGTGCTTTTTAACATTGCGATAGGCAAAAGATTCGTGTAAAATATAAATTGGGTTTTTGTGATTAGACGAACAAAGAAGTAGAGGATAGAGATATGAAGTGGAAAAAATATACCATCGAAACCACAACAGCAGCAGAGGACTATATGGCATCCATGCTTATGGAGCTTGGAATCGAAGGAATTGAAATTGAAGACAATGTACCTCTTACCAAGGCGGACCAGGCGGATATGTTCATTGACTTTTTGCCAGAGCTGCCACCAGATGAGGGAATCAGCCATGTAAGCTTCTATATTGAAGATGATGGCGTCGATTATACAGAGCTGTTAAAGCAGGTGAAGATTGCCTTAGAAGAGCTTCGCGATATGGTAGAGGTAGGAAGCGGTGAGATTACTTCCTCAGAGACAGAGGATTTGGATTGGATTAACAACTGGAAGAAGTATTTTACTTCTTTTACTATTGGAAATATCCTGATTAAGCCAACCTGGGAGGAATTGAAGGAGGAAGATAAGGACAAGTTTCTGATTGAAATCGACCCAGGTATCTCATTTGGTACAGGAAAGCATGAAACAACCCAGCTATGTATCAAGGAGCTGGTAAAATACATCGGTGAAGAGCATCCAAAGGTATTGGACGTAGGATGTGGCAGTGGTATTCTTTCGATTGTTGCCTTAAAACTTGGCGCAAGAGAGGTGGTAGGAACAGATATTGATGCAGATTGTATGATTTCTACCAAGGAGAATATGGAAGTCAACCATTTGGATGCAGCGCTTGGAACCTTCTATGTTGGCAATCTGATTGACGATGTAGAGCTTCAGGAAAAGGTTGGAACAGAGGAATACGAGATTGTTGTTGCCAATATTCTGGCAGATGTTATTATTCCAATGGCTCCAGTGATTCCGGCACGCCTGAAAAAGGGTGGCTATTTCATCACCTCCGGAATCATAGATTTCAAGGAAAATGAAGTAAAAGAAGCGATTGAGGCTGCCGGACTTGAGATTGTTCAGATTAATCATCAGGGCGAGTGGGTGAATATTACGGCTCGCAAGAATTAGTTTTATACAGATGCAATGCCGTTGTGAGGCATGAAAGAGGAAAATATGTATCAATTTTTCGTAGAGGAGCATCAGGTTGCGGGAGATAGAATCTCGATTCTTGGCAGTGATGTAAATCATATTAAAAACGTGCTTCGTATGAAGGACAAAGAGAAAGTTCGCGTAAGTATAAGAGGTGCAGGTCTTAAGAACGGTGACAATGGAACAGACCTGATAGCGAGAAGTTATCTGGGTAGTATTGAGACTATCACAGAGGATGAAGTAATTGTACACATCGAAGAAGAAGCAACAGATACAGAGCTGTTAAACCGTATCTATTTGTTCCAGGGGCTGCCAAAGGGCGACAAGATGGAACTGATTATCCAAAAAGCTGTAGAGCTCGGCGTTTATGAGATTATCCCGGTTGCTATGAAGAACTGTGTGGTAAAGCTGGATGCAAAGAAGGCAGACGCTAAGGTGAAACGCTGGCAGGCGATTTCGGAAAGTGCGGCAAAGCAGTCGAAGCGAACCTTGATTCCAGAGATTGCGATGCCAATGACATGGAAGGAGGCCCTGCAAAAGACAAAAGAACTTGATGTGGTGCTTGTACCATACGAAAACGAACGGGGGATGGAGGCAACGCGGGAGATTATGCGTGCCATCGAGCCGGGACAGAGCATTGGTATTTTCGTAGGACCGGAAGGGGGCTTTGCGCCAGAGGAAATCGACATGGTCGGGGATGCTTCTTCTGTGGAGAAGAATGCCCAGTCGAAAGAAAAAGTCGTGGGACACAGAATCTCGCTTGGAAGAAGAATTCTTCGTACAGAAACAGCAGGACTTGCAACCTTGTCCATGCTGGTATTTTGTTTGGACGAATAAGAAAGGAGGTAAAAGAACTGCAACAAACATTCACAAAATATAATTCTGCAAAGCAGAATTCAGTTGTTATACAACTGATTTTGCTCATGTTTGGGCGTTCCGCCAATCGAAAAATCAATTCAATGCTTTACAAGCAAGCTTGTAGCATTTCATGTGATTTTTCGGCAGTTCTTAACTGCCATGGAAGTATATTTAGATAATTCCGCCACCACAAGCTGTAGTAAAGCGGCGACAGACAAGATGGTGGAGCTATTGACGCAGGATTATGGGAATCCATCGTCCCTGCATATGAAGGGTGTCATAGCCGAAAAATACATTACAGAAGCAAAGAAAATAATTGCCAAAACCTTAAAGGTGGACGAAAAAGAACTGATTTTCACATCGGGTGGAACGGAGTCGAACAACCTTGCAATCATTGGAAGTGCAATGGCAAATAAGCGTGCGGGTATGCATGTGATTACGACAGCTATCGAGCATGCGTCCGTTTTAAATCCTTTTGCGTGGCTGGCAGAGAATGGTTTTGAGGTGACATATCTTGGTGTGGACAATTACGGTCAGATTCGCCTAGAGGAGCTTCAGGCGGCGATTCGTCCGGACACGATTCTTGTTTCCATCATGCAGGTGAATAACGAAATCGGAGCCTTGCAGCCAATTGAAGAGGCTGGTAAAATCATCAAGGCTACGAATCCCAAAACCTTATTTCATATAGATGCGATTCAGTCTTATGGAAAAATGGCGATTTTTCCAAAGAAATGGAATGTAGATATGCTTTCCGTCAGTGGACATAAGATTCACGGACCAAAGGGAAGCGGATTCCTGTTTGTAAAGGATAAGACCAAAATCAAGCCATTGATTTACGGCGGAGGTCAGCAGAAGGGGATGCGTTCCGGAACAGAAAATGTTCCGGCAATCGCAGGTCTGGCAGTTGCGGCAGAAGAAATGTATGCGAATCTGGATGCAAACAGAGAGCATCTCTTTGCGCTTCGCGATTACTTTATCACTGAGGCTGAAAAAATCGATGGAGTATCTGTTAATGGCAGAAAGGATCATGACAGCGCACCACACATCGCAAGCGTCAGCATCGAAGGGGTAAGAGCAGAGGTTATCCTGCATACGTTAGAGGATAGAAATATCTATGTGTCAGCCGGAAGTGCCTGCTCATCCAATAAGCCGGCGATTAGCGGGACCTTACAGAGCATTGGACTAAGGCGGGAGCTTTTGGATTCTACGGTGCGTTTTAGCTTTAGCATTCATACATCAATGGAAGAAATTGATTATGCATTGGACGTTATGCGCGAAGTCATTCCAATGCTTCAGAAATACACAAGACATTAATTTGGAAAGGAAAAAACATGTATCAGGCATTTTTAATTAAATATGCGGAAATCGCAATTAAAGGAAAAAACAGATATTTATTCGAAGATGCGCTTGTAAACAACATTCGTTATCAGTTAAAAAACGTAGACGGCACCTTTACCGTACGTAAGGAAAATGGACGCATCTATGTCGAAACAGAAGGGGATTATGATTACGACGAGACCGTAGCTGCTTTGCAGAGAGTGTTTGGTATCGTAGGAATCTGCCCGGTTATTCTTACAAAGGATGAAGGCTTTGAGGCACTGTGCCAGAGCGTTATCGACCATATTAACGAGGCATATCCAGACAAGAGCTTTACGTTCAAGGTAAATGCGCGTCGTGCAAGAAAGAATTATCCAATGGATTCCATGCAGATTAATGCAGCAGTTGGCGAGAAGGTGCTAGAAGCCTTCCCGGAAACCTCTGTTGATGTGCATAATCCACAGGTTATGATTAATATCGAGATTCGTCCACTGATTAATATTTATTCTACCGTGATTCCGGGACCGGGCGGTATGCCACTGGGAACAGCAGGTAAGGCAATGCTTTTATTGTCAGGCGGTATCGACAGTCCGGTAGCAGGATATATGATTTCTAAGCGTGGTGTAACCATCGAGGCAACCTATTTCCATGCTCCGCCTTATACCAGCGAGCGTGCAAAGCAGAAGGTTATCGACCTTGCAAAGAAGGTAGCTGCATACACAGGTCCTATCAAGCTTAATATTGTAAACTTTACGGATATTCAGTTATACATATACGAGAAATGTCCTCACGAAGAGCTGACCATCATTATGCGTCGTTACATGATGAAGATTGCTGAGTATTTTGCAAAAGAAACAAAATGCCTTGGACTGATTACAGGGGAAAGCATTGGACAGGTAGCAAGCCAGACCATGCAGTCACTTGCGGCAACGAACGAGGTATGTACGATTCCGGTCTATCGTCCACTTATCGCTATGGACAAACAGGATATCGTGACGATTGCAGAGAAGATTGATACCTATGAGACATCTATCCTTCCATATGAGGATTGCTGTACCATCTTCGTCGCAAAACATCCGGTTACAAAACCAAATGTGGAGTTTATCAAGAAGTCAGAATTGAAGCTGGCTGAGAAAATTGATGAACTGATGAAAGAGGCAATTAACACAACAGAAACCATATTGGTCGAAGCTGAGTAGTCAGATGTAGTAGAGGCCATCTGGTTGTAATTTCAATTTTGAACGTCACCTATAAAGTAAAAAAGCGTCTTATCATCTATGTAGGAGAAACACCGAGATGGGCGTAGGCACGAGGTGTTCTTCTACATAGATGATAAGACGCGTTCTTTGCTATAGATGGCGAGCAGAAGCAATTACTCAACCAGATATGGTTTTAGCACTTCCATGATTTCGTCAAGATTGTCCTCAGTATGAATTGCAAGGTCGATTGGTTTAGATAAATCTAAGCTAAAGATACCCATGA
>CAYPAM010000096.1:0-6462 GCA_964408715.1 uncultured Lachnobacterium sp. | reverse complement strand
CTCTTCAGGAACGAATCACTTCTACAAAGAATGGTTCTATCACATCCGTACAGGCGGTATATGTTCCTGCGGATGACTTAACAGACCCAGCTCCAGCGACTACCTTCGCACACTTGGATGCTACGACAGTACTTGACCGTTCTATCGCATCTCTTGGTATTTATCCGGCGGTAGACCCACTGGGTTCAACCTCACGTATTCTTGACCCACACATCGTAGGCCAGGAACACTTTCAGGTGGCTCGTGGTGTACAGGAAATCTTACAGAAATACAAAGAATTACAGGATATTATCGCAATTCTTGGTATGGACGAATTATCAGAAGACGACAAGCTTGTAGTTAACCGTGCAAGAAAGATTCAAAGATACTTATCTCAGCCATTCTCAGTTGCTACACAGTTTACCGGTCTTGAAGGAAAATATGTACCAATTTCTGAGACAATCCGTGGTTTCCGCGAAATCTTAGAAGGAAAGCATGACGATATCCCAGAAGGCTATTTCTTAAATGCAGGAAGTATCGACGAAGTACGCGCACGTATGTCAAATGTGTAATTGCTTACGCACTTACACATAGGAATTTGCACAATGCGTAAATTCTATATAGGCGAGTTTGTGCGCAGGCACAAATTTCGATACTGGCAGAAAGGAAAGAATTATGGCAGATATTTTCAGAGTAGAGATTATTACACCAGACCGTATCTTCTATGAAGGCGAAGGCGAATTCATAGAGTTTACCACCGCAGCAGGCGAGATTGGTGTATATGCAAATCATATTCCAATGACTACGGTTCTTGCTCCAGGCATTGTTACCATTCATCATGGTGAGGAAGAAATAGTAGCCGCAGTTCACGCAGGATTTGCAGAGATTCTTGGCGATAAAGTGACGCTTTTAGCAGAGGTTGCGGAGTGGCCAGATGAAATCGATGTAACGCGTGCAGAGGCAGCAAGAGAGCGTGCGGAGGAACGTATCGCAAATCATAAAGTTGATATCGATATCAAGCGTGCAGAGTTTGCACTCCGCAAAGCACTGATTCGTATCGACGTTGCAGGTATGCGTTAGTAAATCCGAATCATTTATATAACCCCGACGTTTTAGGACGTCGGGGTTTTTGTTGGCAGTTTTTCCCATGTGCGCATATATTAATATAAAAGCGAAAGGTATGAGAAAATGCCAAATATTTTTATTAATAATGCTAGGATTCAGGATATATCTTCTGACCGGGATAACACTCTCATAACGGTAAGGTATCGACAACGTATGAATAACCAACAAAACGAACAAATACTAAGGCTTGTCGTTGGACCGCAAACGGTCATCCTAGATACGAATGGCCGTCGTGCGACAGCAAGAGATTTGAGTAGGGGAATGACGATTGACGCCGTTGTCTCAGAGGCTATGACACGAAGTATTCCACCGCAGACGAATGCATTGCTGATTCAAATCGTGCGAAGAAACCAGTCAGAAAGCTTCACGACAGGGAGAATTCTAAATATTGATAGAAGAAATCGTTACTTTACGACGATAAGCGATGGAAATACTTCCTCTATCGTAAGATTCAATGTAAACAACCAGACGATGTATTTTAATCGCACAGGAAGAAGAATGGATTTTGATGATTTACGCGAGGGTATGCGTGTAAGAGTGCGTCATTCCAATGCTATGACTGCCAGTATCCCTCCGCAATCGACTGCATTTGAGGTGCGCGTGCTATAATGTGAGGGTGAGAATTCGACTAAATGAACCAAAAATGATGAAAAAATAAAATTTTTTCTATATAAGGGTTGACAGCCGTGTATATTTACTGTATATATAGACATATACAGTAAATATACACGGCTATATTATTTTACACAGAATGCAAATGATACATAGATGTAAACGAGCGTGGTCATAGATATTGATACAAACAGCGTATGGAGGAATGTTATGATTGAATTACAAGAAGTCTCTAAGTTAATAGGTACATTTCGTTTGAAAAATATCAATCTAGAGATTCCGGAAGGATATATTATCGGGCTTGTCGGGGCGAACGGATGCGGAAAGACCTCACTACTTCACATCCTGATGGGCTTATACAAGGCAGATGAGGGTTCGGTAGAGCTTATGGGCAGAAGCTATCCGGCAGATGAGCGGGAGCTACATGATAAGATTGGTGTGGTTTTGCAGGAAAGACTTTATGAAGACCACATGACCTTGCAGGAGAATGCGGCTTATTATGGAAGATTCTATTCTGGATATGAGGAAGGATATTTCCTTGAGATGCTTAAGGCATATGGACTGAACCCGAAGCAGAAGTATAAGACTCTATCCAAAGGCGAGGAATTGAAGTTCCAGTTTGCATTTGCACTGGCACATCATCCAAAGCTACTGCTCTTAGATGAACCAACAGGAAACTTTGATCCGGACTTCCGCGATGAGTTTTTGAAGTCGCTAAAGGACTTTATCGCAGATGGCGAGCATACCGTGATTCTTGCGACACATCTGACGGATGATCTGGATAAGATGGCGGATTACATCATCTACATGGAGAAGGGAAACATCCTTCTTGCAACCGATATCGAGGACATTCGAACCAGATACCGCATCGTGGCTGGCGAGGATTATCGTATGAAACTCTTACCGGAAGCACGCATCATCCATATGGAAAAGGGTGACTTTTCTACGAAGGCGTTGGTTCGCCATCGCGGCATCGACGAATATGATATGTCATATACGGTGTCTGTACCGACGATTGAGGAGTTTATGTATTTTGTGACAAAGAGAGGAAAGGGCGTAAAGATATGTTAAAACAGGCGTTTCAAAGTTATTTATCATCCCTGCATCCAAGAAATGTAAAGAAACTAAAAAATAATGGCGGCTTTTGGCTTATATACTGGGCATTCATATATCCGCTGATTATTAGTGGTTCTAATCCAAATTTTGCACAGTTTATGTGGTTTACTATGATTAAGATACTTCCGTTTTTCATTATGGGGTGGAGCAATTTAAGTTCTAAGTTCCTGATGCCTAAGGCGATGTTCCTCTGCCCGATGAAGGAAGAGGATAGAAGGGAATATATCAATGCGGTATTGCTTATGAAGATAGGATTTCCGATATTGATAGGAATTGGTATTGAACTCCTTTTTGGTCTCCGTTATGGATTTAATCCACTACAGATTATGGCAATTGCGTTTATTGATTTCTCTCTAGGAGTTTCAACGCACATCTGCTTTGAGGGAAAGGGGAAGAACAATCAGACGATAAGCCAGGCTCGTATAGACAAGAATGGAAAGACCAGATGGGCCTGGATGAATGTGGTACTTATGGTTTGGGGGATTTTGCTTCTGGCAGGCTTTGAGCTTATCGATATGACGTCAGAAATGAGCCTGTGGAGCGGGATTGTCATCGGTGTTTCTCTGGTGGCATTTGCGATATTTGATGCAGCTATTATTATTACCCAATATCGGGGAACACTCAAGCAGGCAGGCAATTATGAGCTGACTTTTCGAGTGCTTGGCAAGGTTCCAACAAATGAAAACGTTGAGTTTGATATCTTTAAAAAATAAGAGGTAGATTATGAAAATCGTAATACAACCACAGGGTACATTAGCAATCTACGAACAGATTGTAAATCAGTTGAAAAATGCCATAGTAACAGGGGAATTAAAAACCAACGAGGCGTTGCCATCTATCCGCGCTTTGGCGGGAGATTTGCAGGTCAGTGTAATTACCACAAAACGCGCGTATGAGGAGCTGGAGCAGGAGGGACTTATCCGCTCTGTGGCAGGAAAAGGCTTCTATGTCTGCGAATACAACACGGACTTTTTGAAGGAAAAACAGTTGATGATGCTGGAAAAACGCTTGGGAGAGGTAATCGGGGAAGCGAAGGCGGCAGGACTTAGTCGAGGGGAGCTTCTAGAAATGGTAGAGGCGTTATACGAGGCATAATATGGGGTATGCAACCGTTGACAATAAATCGGAGATAGATGGGAGCTTCTCGAGATAAAAAGAGAAGAAAAGGAGAGAACATGGAAAATGTTATATTAGAGTTTCGGAACGTAACAGGCATATCCAGGAAATTTGCCTTACAGGATATCAATTTCACCTTAGAAGCCGGATACATCATGGGGCTTGCGGGCAAAAATGGTGCCGGAAAATCAACTCTTCTGGATTACATTATGAACCCAAGGCAGCAGTATACAGGTGAAATTAAGATAGACGGGGTGAATATCCGTCAGAACCACCGTTATATGTTAAACAAGTTGGGATTTATTTCAGATAATAATAGTTTTTTATTAGACCGCACGGCAGAACAAAATGCAGAAATCTTAGGCGTTCTCTATGAAGAGTGGGACAAGGACGTATTTTATAATGCTATGAAAAAGATGGAACTCTCCGTGAAAAAGACCGTGGGTAAAATGTCCCGCGGGGAGCTGTTCAAGTTTCAAACCGCATTTGCGATGGCACACAAACCGGCAATTTACTTGATTGATGAGGCAACCGCGGGTATGGATCCGGTGTTCCGCATTGACTATTTCAAAATGTTGCAGGAGATTATAGCGGATGAGACGGCATCTATCATAATGACCAGTCACATTCAGGACGAGATTCATCGGAAAATGGATTATGTGGGAATTATGGAAGATGGCAAGCTGGTGAAGTTTGGAGATACGTTGTCGGTGTTCCAGGAGGAATAGAAATTATGACAGAAGAACAGAAAAAGGTTCGTAAATTTTATAAGGATTTTCAAGGTTGGAAAATGGATATCATTGGGACTTGGATTGGAGCTGGCTTTTTGGTGTTGCTTATGGTAATTGGCTGTGCTGTTCCAGCGCAAGAGATGTTCTCCATTGCTACAGGGGAAGCGGATATGCTGATGTGGATGATGGTGTTAATGTTCGGACCGCTTGCAGGATTTTTGTACTTAAGACCATATACCAGTGTAACAGAAACGGTATACACCAATAGCCCGAAGAATGTACGCATTATCGACAAACTGAAATACCTTCCAATCAGCTTGAAGGAAATCCGTAAGATGAAGGTGATTTATCTGCTGAAGTTTTATGCAAAGATTGCACCATTTTGTATGGGATTGCAGATTCTTAGCAGCCTATATTCTTATGGCGAGATTACATGGAAGAATGTGTTATTCATTCTCATTATGGCTTTTGCTTGGCCGGTTTTAGTGAATCTTCCAATGATTCTTTCGGAACGTGAAATGGAGATACCAGTTAGCAGAACGCTTTCAAAATATGGGAAGTGGATTGTGGCACTTCTTATTGTGCTTGGCGTAGTAGTATATATGTTTTTTCCAAGGAACTTGAAAGATTTGCTTTTGGATGGCGCAGATGAGAAAACTGTAACAATTATGGTTAATGATGTTACGGGGGAAGAATTTCAAAATTATGAGCTGAAGGGAGAACAAAGGGAAGCGCTTCTGACGCTTTTGGAAGAAAACTATGTCAGAGTCAATCCTGTACATAAAAGCTATATCAGTGAGCATTATGTAGGGATATTTATTTCGGTAGCAGGAGTCGAAGATATGATGTATATCTTCTCGGAAGAAATTATCAGTTTTGGTGGAACACAATATTTGTTATATGGAGACTCTTTTGTAGAGGAATTCCGAGAGATTTTTGCAAATGAATAATTGAGACATAAGAAACGCGTGACTGATATATCAGCCACGCGTTTTTGTGAATCCATAATTCCAGCAATCTTAAGGCCTTTTCACAGGTTAAGCCATAATCAACTTAGCGAATTTCTTCTTGCCACGTTTTACGATTAAGCCTTCGCCTTCGAATGCGCTTGCGTCGTAAGAGGTTGTGATGTCGGTTACTTTTTCGTCAGCTACGGTTACACCACCCTGCTGTACGGCACGACGGGCGTCAGAACGGCTTTCGCAAAGGTTTGCTTTTACGAGTACTGCCATGATGTCCATGTTGCCGTTAGCGAAATCGTCTGCTGTAAGCTCTACGGTTGGCATATTTGCCAGGGAACCACCACCTGCGAAGAGTGCATGAGAAGCTTCTCTTGCTTTGTCAGCTTCCTCTTCGCCGTGAACTAACTTGGTTAATTCGTATGCGAGGATTTCTTTTGCAGTGTTAAGCTGTGCGCCTTCCCAGGAATCCATTGCTTCGATTTCTTCCATTGGAAGGAAGGTAAGCATACGGATGCATTTTAATACGTCTGCATCGCCAACGTTTCTCCAGTACTGGAAGAAGTCGAATGGTGATGTCTTTTCTGCATCAAGCCATACTGCGCCAGACTGGGTTTTACCCATTTTCTTCCCTTCTGAGTTGAGAAGGAGGGTGATGGTCATAGCGTGTGCGTCTTTTCCTAATTTACGGCGAATGAGTTCTGTACCACCGAGCATGTTGCTCCACTGGTCGTCGCCACCGAATTCGAGATTACAATCGTAATCCTGAAACAATTTGTAGAAGTCGTAAGACTGCATAATCATGTAGTTGAATTCTAAGAAGC
>CAYPAM010000095.1:0-6471 GCA_964408715.1 uncultured Lachnobacterium sp. | reverse complement strand
GGCTCGCTCCACGCACATTCCTCGTGGATTGCTCGAACGTATGAAAGACATAAATAATAAACAATAGCAGAAAGCTCTTTCTAGGAATATGTGCGTTTTTCTATCAAACCGGCAGGGGGAAGCAGCGTCAAACTACATCATAAGAAAACATTAAAAAGCTGTTGCGCCATGGATTTTTGGGGGGAAAATCCATTTTGCAACAGCTTTTTTCATGTATTTAATTTGCGATTGCCGACTGGTATTTTATGGTCTCTGACCCATTCCGCCTTCTAATGTAAGTGTTTCACCAGTCATGTACTTGAAGTCTGGGTTTGCAAGCTGTACACATACGCGACCGATTTCTGCTTCCGCATCGCCGTAGTGTCCCATTGGTGGCATATGAACGTTTGCCTTGAATGCTTCTGGATAAGCCTTTTCGAAGCCTTCAAGCTGTGCTGTCCAAGCAAGTGGACATACAACGTTAACGTTGATTCCGTCCTTGCCCCATTCAGTAGCAGCAACACGAGTTAAGCCACGGATACCCTCTTTAGCAGCGGCATATGCACACTGTCCGAAGTTACCGAAAAGACCTGCGCCAGAAGCAAAGTTGATAACAGAACCTCGTGTTTTTGCAAGATATGGATAGCAAGCCTTCATATAGTGGAAAGTTGCATATAAGCCTGAGTAAACAGCCAAGTCAAACTGCTCTACTGTGTGATCTGCGATGGTAACACCGGAAGCAGAAGCCTGTGCATTATTGATAAGAACGTCGATGCGTCCGAACTTGTCGATTGTCTGTTTTACTACGTTGTCTACAACAGCTGCGTTGTCAGCACCTGCGCAAACATCCGCCTGTACCGGAAGGACTTCGATTCCGTAGAGACGCTCTAATTCTTCTTTGGCTTCCTCAAGCTTTAGTACGTTACGTCCTGTGATAACAAGATTGCAGCCTTCCTTTGCATAAGCTGTTGCGATACCGTATCCGATTGAACCACAACGTCCATCAGAAAGAACGGCTCTACCACCACCTGTGATGATGGCTGTTTTTCCGGTTAAATGTCCCATAATATGAAAACCTCCATAAATGATATAATGTTTTTAGTTGGTTTTAGTATACATTGTTATTTATTTAACAAACTATAGATTCATTATAACACTTACCGAGGTTAATGGAAATAGTAAAATTGTATTTTTTTCAATACTACGCATTTAATTCGAATTTTTCGATGATAGCATTCTTTGGCATAAAACCAACAGACGTCTGTGCAAGTTTTCCGTCTTTGAAGAAAAGAAGAGTAGGAATACTTGCAACACGATACTGCATTGCTAATTCGCTTTGTTCGTCGACATTGACTTTTCCAACTTTGATTTTTCCATCAAATTCTTCTGCCAGCTCCTTAATGACCGGAGATAACATCATGCATGGTCCACACCAGCCAGCCCAGAAATCAACAAGAACCGGAATATTACTATTTAATACCTCTGCCTCAAAGTTTGCATTTGTTAAAATAACCTCTGCCATAATTTTTCCTCCTAAGATTAGTTGATAACCTATTGTAACATAACTATTACCAAAATACAGTATATCATTTTCTGGAAAAAAGAATGTGGTGCAAGTCACAAAAAGTTGTGTAAAACAGGGAAAAATGATATGATAAGGAAGATTTTTGAAATAGGAGTATGAAAATGAAGAAAACGCGTTTGTATTTGCTGGATGAATTTCGAGGCCTGTTGGTTATCAATATGATAGTATTTCATACCATCTGGGATCTTGTCTATATGTTTGGGAATGACTGGCAGTGGTATATAAACGAGCGTCAGGGCTGGAGAATCTGGATTGGTGCGAACTTCGTCCTGTTGTCCGGATTATGCTGGAAAATGAGCCGAAATCCCTTAAAGCGTGGTCTGATTGTATATCTGTGTGGAGCAGTTGTTTCGGTAGTTACGATTCTTTTTACACCAAGTGCAAAGATTATGTTTGGAGTGCTGACGCTGATAGGCTCAAGCATGCTGCTTATGACATTCTGTGATGTGTTTTTAAAGAAACTTCATCCGATTGTGGGAGTGCTTCTTGGAGCGATATGCTTCGTCTTAACCTTTGGTGTAAACAGTGGGTATTTGGGGTTTGGGGACTGGAAGATATGTAAACTGCCAGATGCGTGGTATGCGAACTGGTTTACGACATATCTGGGGTTCCCGGAGAGTGGCTTTGAGTCAGCGGATTATTATACGCTTTTGCCTTGGTTTTTCATGTTTGCTATTGGATACTTCCTGTATGCGTTTTTGCTTGGGGCGTATGCAAGCGACGCCAGAAGGGAAGCAGTTACCCGCGTGCTTGGCAAATCCATCTGTCCACCGCTTGGCTGGGTAGGACGTCACGCGCTCATTATCTATATGCTTCACCAGCCGGTTATCTATGGCATTCTAAGTGTAGTTTATATGCAATGATTAGAGAGCTTTGTATTATCTAAGAGGCTGCTACGTTACAGATTCAAGTGGGAATCTGCCTCGTAGTAGCCTCTATATGTCTGTTTATGCAGTTTTTGCGTCACAGGTTACGTCACATTTGAGCTTTTTGAAGACCTTGAGGTCAACAGAGGAAAGCATTACTGTGGAGTGAACCTGACAGCCACGAAGCTTTGGAAGCTGCTTGAGTGCAAGTGCAGCGACCTCGTTGTTGGCGGCTGTTACAGATAATGCAATCAGTACTTCATCCGTGTGAAGACGAGGATTGCGACTGCCGAGATACTGTGTCTTCAGCGTCTGGATAGGTGCAATGGATTCCGGTGACAGAATCAACTGCTCGTGAGGAATACCCGCAAGCTCTTTCAGCGCATTCATAAGAACGGCAGCACTACAGCCAAGGAGTGCACCGGATTTTCCGGTGATAATACGTCCGTCAGCAAGCTCAATGGCAGCAGAGGCAACACCGGTACTTTCGGCACGATCCTTTGCAGCAGGGACGACTGCGCGGTCAGTAACGGATAAGTCTTCCTGACGCATCAGAAGCTCAATCTTGCTTAATTCTTCTTCGGTACGTGTACCGTCTGCCACGCCTACGAGTGCTTTATAGTATCTGCGAATGATTTCCTGACGGGACGCAGCACGGCACGCCTCATCATCAATGATACAATTGCCCGCCATGTTTACCCCCATATCTGTAGGGGATGCGTATGGGCTGGTACCATAAATCTTCATGAAAATAGCATTGAGTACTGGGAAAATCTCCACATCACGGTTGTAGTTTACAGTAGTTACACCATAAGTCTTCAGGTGATATGGGTCAATCATGTTAATATCATTTAGGTCTGCGGTTGCAGCTTCATATGCTAAGTTTACTGTATGATCAAGAGGCAGGTTCCAGATAGGGAAGGTCTCAAATTTCGCATATCCGGCGTGAACACCGCGTTTGTGTTCGTGATAAAGCTGTGAGAGACAGGTTGCCATTTTGCCGCTGCCAGGGCCAGGAGCCGTGATAACAACCAATGGTCGAGAGGTCTCGATATAGTCGTTGATGCCGAAGCCTTCGTCACTTACGATAGAGGACACATTGTTTGGATAGCCGGGAATCGTGAAGTGATGATATACCTTTACGCCAAGAGATTCCAAACGTTTCTGGAAATGAGAAACCGCATGGTGCTCTGTATAACGGGTCAAAACAACGCTTCCTACATAGAGTCCTTTGGTGCGGAATGCATCAATAAGACGAACCACATCGTCATCATATGTAATTCCTAGGTCTTCTCGGATTTTATTCTTGATAATGTCCTGCACATTCACAACCATAACGATTTCCGCCTGGTCGGAAAGCTGAAGCAACATCTGAAGTTTGCTGTCGGCGGCAAATCCCGGAAGTACGCGGGCTGCGTGATAATCATCGAAGAGTTTTCCACCGAATTCAAGATAGAGTTTGTTATCGAACTTAGAGATTCGTTCTCTAATATGTTCAGACTGTGTTTTTAAATACTGCTCGTTGTCAAAACCGATTTTCATAATAACGCCTCTTTGAAAAATATAGAATCAATAAAAACAATTGAAAGTATATCATATTCCGGAAATAGATACAATTTCTTTTCTAAGAAATTAAAAGGAAAATTTTTGTTTGCATGTTAAAAAATTCTTAAGGAAAAAAGTGCGAAAAGTGTGTCATATTTTGTCGAAGTGTGTTATCATGTAAACTAGTATGACTATATGTAAATATATATGTAGAAAGATAAGGAGTGTAACGTATGTATAAAATGTTTGGATTTTTATTGCTAAGCCTGTTATACCTGGAGGGAGTATATCATGTTGCAGTATTCGGCCTTACAGCAGCCAATCCAATGCTGATGATTCCGGCGGCAATTGTTGTTGCGGCGATAGAGACTGTGCTTCTAGGATTAAGTAAGAAGAGAACGGTGAATTTGGTGATTATATGGGTGCTTTTATCTGTCAACTTTCTGATTTTTGCCAGCCAGGTTGTATATTATAAAGTTTTCTCGCAACCATTATTAATTGATGTTGCGGTTACAACCGGTGGACAGGCACTGACAGATTATTGGTCAGTTGCATTAGAAGGTATCATCAATAGTATCATTCCACTCATTTTCATGGCGGTACCATTCGTGGTAGCGGCTGTGATGCTTAGAATGGATATTTTGATGCTATACAAGTATCCGGCTAAGAATTTTATTGCACCAGCGTGCTTTACGGTGCTGGGTGTATCTCTGTCAGCTCTTATCATTATGATAAACTACAATTCTGAGACAGAATTCTATGAAGAGTATCAGGGTATGTATGCGCCGGGAGATTTGGCGAAGAATTATGGTGTGCTCTCTCTGTTTGAGCGTCAGTTCTTAGGAGAAGCATTGGTAGAATTGGACGATGACATCGGCAATTGGGTTGGCAATCTGCCATCAGGTTCTGAAAATAATGAGACACAGTCAACAGAGGATGGAACAGAAGGTACTAGCGAAACAGAGACCGAGACCGAGGAAGTACCAACCATAGATACTTCACCACATGTTCTTAATATTGACTTTGACAAGCTGCTTGCAAATGGGAATGACGATGTGGATGATTTGGTGGAAATTATGCAGGCGATTACACCAACCAATAAGAATGAATATACAGGTATGTTCGAGGGCTACAACCTCATCTATATCACAGCAGAGGCATTTTCTCCATATTGTGTAAGCGAGGAGATTACTCCAACGCTGTATAAGCTTGTAAACAATGGTGTTGTCGTAGAAGATTATTATGTTCCAATCTGGGCAACCAGTACAACAGATGGCGAATATGTCAACCTGTTTGGACAGATTCCGGATGGACAGAACAGCTTCAAGAAGTCCGCGGGATACAATACAAGCTCTAAAAAGTACACAAATGAGCCAAATAGCTATCCATATTCATTGCCGGCATACTTTGCAGCAGAGGGTGTAACAAGTTACGCATACCACAATCATTCATTGTCTTACTATGACAGATATATTACGCATCCAAACCTTGGATATATCTTCAAGGCGGCTAAGCTTGGTGCTTGTGATGATTCCCTTAGTAATATGATTTTTGAGATGGAGCATCCAGGCTACTGGCCGGAATCCGATTACGAGATGATGGTGGCAACCATTCCGGAATGGATTGATGATGAACGTTTCAATGTACACTATATGACAGTATCCGGTCATACAAACTACAACTTTACAGGAAACAAAATGGCAAAACTGAATCAGGATGTGGTTGCAGATCTTCCATATTCAGAGGCTATGAAGGCATATATTGCTTGTAACTATGAATTGGAAAAGGCAATGACTTACTTGGTTGAAGAGCTTGAAAAGGCAGGTAAGCTGGAAAGTACAGTTATCGTATTGAGCGCCGACCATTACCCATATGGTTTGTCTGACAATAAGAATGAAGTATTGAAGTATTATGAAGAAGTAACTGGCGAGGAAATGTCAGGCTTCGACCTCTACAAGAACTGTCTGATTATGTGGAACAGTGAGATGGAAAATATCGTTGTAGAGAAGACGTGCAGTTCCTTAGACATCATGCCAACAATCTTAAATCTTTTTGGATTTGAATATGATTCAAGATTGTTCCCGGGAAGTGATATGTTATCAGATACGCCTTCTTTGGTTGTGTTCCAGGGTAGAAGCTTTATGACAGATGAATTCATCTATGATGCTTCTGCGAAGAAGGTGACCTCACGAACCGGAGAAGAAATCTCCGATGATTACGTAGACGCAATGAAGTCTTACGTAAAGACATTGTTCAAGTACTCTGCAGGAATCCTCAACGAGAATTTCCATGAAGAAGTACATGAAGCACAAATTACAGAATCTACTACTGAGTAGCAAATACAAAAATAGCTGTTGCAAAATGGATTCCATACCCATATCAATCCGTGGCGCAACAGCTTTTTTATATGTTCCCATAATCTAGCTTGCCACCACCCCCCACTGCCGTGTTTGTTATAGGAAAATGCCATAGTCCTTAAAGAGCTTTCTGCTAGAA
>CAYPAM010000094.1:0-6492 GCA_964408715.1 uncultured Lachnobacterium sp. | reverse complement strand
ATATTGTAAAAACCTCCCACAAAAATTAGTATGGATATATTGTACTATTTTTTAGAAGGTTTCACAATAGTTTTATGCAATTTTCACATTATTTTTTTGATTTTTCTGACAATTAAAAAACCAGCCTCAAAAATTCTTTTTCTAATTTGACATAATGTAAAAATATAGTAGAATTGAACTATCAAACATCTAGTGAGGTACTCTATGAAATTAAACAGAATCGGTTTTATTGGATTGGGACTTATCGGTGGTTCTATTGCCAAGAAGCTGAAAACGAATCATCCAGACTGCGACATTATTGCAACAGCACATCGCGAAAGCACGATTAAGGAGGCACATGAAATTGGACTTATCTCTAACAACACTCTGCTTCCAATTACAGCTTTTGGTGATTGTGATGTTATATTCCTGTGCGCACCTGTGGAAAAAAACATAGAGTATCTATCTCTATTAAAGGATATCATCCAAAAGGACTGCATCATCACAGACGTTGGAAGCACCAAGACACAGATTCACAAGGAAGTCATCGCACTTGACCTTGAGCGCAACTTCATCGGCGGACATCCAATGACCGGTTCTGAGAAGACTGGTATCTCCAATGCAAATGAGTCTCTGCTGGAAAACGCATACTATATCATCACACCAACCAGCCAGACCTCACAGGTACAGGTTGACGAGTTCTATCATATGGTAAAGGAGCTTGGCTCTCTTCCATTGGTTTTGGATTACGAAGCACATGATTATGCAACCGCTTCTATCAGCCATCTGCCACACATGATTGCCTACACGCTGGTCAATCTGGTAAAAGACATAGATGATGACAAAGAAACAATGAAAACAATTGCAGCAGGCGGTTTCAAGGACATCACCAGAATCGCTTCTTCCTCACCTGTCATGTGGGAAAACATCTGCATGACGAATCAGGAGCAGTTGTTAAAGCTTATGGATAAATACATCGCCTCCTTATCGGAGCTTCGCGATGATATTCGCGAGTCAAAGTCGCAGGCACTGATGGACAAATTTCAGAGTGCCAAGGATTACCGCGACTCTATAGCTGTACGCAATGTCAAATCCAACAACGCGATTCATGAAATCTTTCTTGACCTTGCGGATGAGGCGGGGGGAATTGCTATTATTGCCAGTATTCTTGCTTTCAAGGGAATCAGTATTAAGAATATCGGAATCGTACATAACCGAGAATTTGAAGAAGGCGTTCTACATATCGAATTCTATGATGAAGAAGCTGTAGAACTTGCAGCAGAATTGTTGCAGGAGAAAAACTATAAGGTATATCGTAGATAATATAAAGACTGTTGAAGATGGATTTCAAAACGTTCATCCATTTTCAACAGTCTTATTTTAATACACATCTTCTTCCAAAACCTTGAAGTAATTCTCGAAGGTCTTTCTGGTACATTCCGGATTCTTGATAACCATATCTCCGGAAACAAGTCCCGGCAATGAAAATGCCATCGCCACACGATGATCCTCAAAGGTCTCAATCTCACATCCTTTTGGTTTGCCAGGAAGGATGAAGATATTGTCATCCTCACAAATTGCAAGAACCCCCATATTCAACAGATTCTGCAGAATTGCGTTGATTCGGTCACATTCCTGATAACGAATATGTCCCACATTCATGATGCACACCTTAGACACTGCATATGGAGCAATCGCCGCAAGCGTGAGTGCCTGATCCGAAAAACTCGAAAGGTCAAAGGAGCCTCCAAGCAGAGCTTCTCTTGGCGGATACATCTTTACACCATCTGTCTCATCTTCAAGATGACATCCCATGTTATCCAGCACATTTAAGAACTTGATATCACCCTGCAAACAATTCATATGTACATTCAAAACCTTTACCGAAACATTAAGCAGCGGACTCATCGCATAGAAATAACATGCTGCCGATACATCCGGCTCAATCATATAATCCTTGGCATCATACCCCTTATCCGAGCGTCTGCGATAGGTTCCTGTAATTGTCTTCTCCATAGGCACGCCAAACTGTGACATCATACGAAGCGTCATATTCACATATGCCATTCCGTGTGTTCCGGATAACCCAATCATAAAATGCTGCGGAAGTAACACAGAGCTAATCAATAACGCACTTAGGAACTGGCTGCTCTTCTCAATATCGACTGTCACGGAACTCTTTCGACAATCAAACGCACCCAAAATAAACGGAAAATGATATGGTTCCTCCTCATAGATGATTTCTGCTCCCATATCCTCAAGAGCCATCAAAAGCTCCTTCATTGGACGCTTTTTCATCTGTTCCGACGCATTGAGGCGATATCTTCCCTGTGATAAACCAAGAAAAGCCGTTAAGAATCGAGCTGCTGTACCAGCACTACCTACATAGATATTCGCATCCACATCTCCTACGTTTGCTGTATTCGCACAAGGAACTTCTCCACCACGACCGATAATGGTTACAGTCGCATTCGCCTCATCAATTGCAACGAAAAATCCAAGGTCCACAAGCGCCTGCATAAAATATCTCGAGTCATCACTAAAAAGAACCCCATGAAGCACACTCGTTCCATTAGACAGGGCCGCCAAAAGCAAAGCCCTGTTTGTAATGCTCTTTGAGCCAGGAACTGAAGTTACTATATCATGAGGTTTTTCAACTTTTTGTACAATATAAGTATTATTTTCCATTAAAAACACCAACTACCAATATCTTATAAATCATTAAAAATCTGATAAATATCTATCTTTAATGCATCCGTGTCTGTCATACCGATAAATTCCGCGCCGTACTCATATCCGTCGTCTGTTTCTTTGCAACGAACAACTTCAATGACGGCATCAATAACTTCCTTTGTCCAGATGGTAAGCTTGGTGTCATAATATGTGCCAACCTCTAATGCCTGATTTGCCTTAAAACCAATACCGCTGCGAGACAGGTCTGTAATATCTACATGTACGTAACGCAGTGTTGTAACACCATCCTTATCAAGACGTTCCAATTCAACGGTAACATCCAAATCTAATCGTTTGTGTTTTCTTTTTTCTTCCATTGTTCCCCTATCCTTTCACACAGAAAGATTATGCTAAAAACATCATATAACTTATTTCACTTTTTGACAAGTTTATTTCGCATGAATGAACATCGCATCGCCAAAACTAAAAAAACGGTAACGCTCATTAACTGCCTGTTTATATGCAGCCAGCACATTTTCTCTGCCTGCTAATGCCGAAACCAACATAATCAGAGTCGATTCAGGCAGGTGGAAGTTCGTAATCAATGAATCAATTACCTTAAACCGATAGCCTGGGTAGATAAATATCTCCGTCCAGCCACTGCAAGCCTTAAGTGTTCCATCCTCCGCAGCTGCTGACTCTAGGGTTCTGGTGCTAGTTGTTCCAACGGAAATAATCTTGTGTCCGGTAGCCTTCGCCTTATTAATCTTATCTGCTTCGGATTGTTCAATATTATAAAATTCCGAATGCATATGATGGTTTAACAGGTTATCCTCTTTTACAGGACGGAACGTTCCAAGACCCACATGAAGTGTCACTTCCGCAATCTCAACACCTTTCGCTCTTACCTGTTTTAAGAGTTCCGGTGTAAAATGCAGTCCTGCTGTTGGAGCAGCCGCTGAGCCATCATACTTTGCATATACTGTCTGGTAACGATTCTTATCCTGAAGCTGATGGGTAATATATGGTGGAAGTGGCATCTGTCCCAATTTATCAAGAATTTCCTCAAAAATTCCTTCGTAGCTAAACTGAATCAGACGATTTCCCTCTTCAACGATATCCACCACCTCCCCCACGAGAAGTCCATCACCAAAGATAAGCTTCGTTCCAACCTTGGCTTTCTTGCCTGGCTTTACAAGCGTTTCCCATATGTCATTTTCTTTTCTCTTTAGCAGAAGAACCTCAATGGTTGCACCTGTTCCTTCGCGAACACCCATAAGACGGGCTGGAATAACCTTGGTATTGTTAATAACAAGGCAGTCTCCCTCATTCAAATAATCCAAAATATCACGGAATACATGATGCTCCACGTCGCCTGTGTTTTTATCAAGCACAAGCAGACGTGAGCTTGAACGGTCTTCTAATGGGTCCTGTGCAATCAGTTCTTCCGGTAAATCAAAGTAAAAATCTGATTTCAATAACTGTTCCATACAATCTCCCCGGCAACCAAATTAACTGCGTAATTGGGCACCGACAGCCTTATCCAGCTGCTTCAAAATCTTCTTAACAAAAGCATCTACAGATTCTGGGCCAAATGCCTCATCCTTCGGTGTGAATAATACGGTAAATGCCATACTCTTCTTGCCTTCGCCAATCTGTGCACCTTCAAAAACATCAAATAGCTTGATGCTGGTAATGTATTTGCAAGCTTCCTTCATGGTTGCTTCGATTTCACCACAAGAAACGTTCTTGTCAACAACAATTGCAAGGTCACGCTGTTCTTCCGGGAATTTTGGCAATGGAGTAAACATTGCTTTCTTACCATACCACTGTGACAATACCTCTAAGTCGATTTCCATCAGGTACATTGGAACACGCATGTCACATTCGTCCATGATGTCATAAGCCAATTTACCAAGATAACCGATTTCTTCTCCATTACAGCTAATGCTTGCTGTCTGGAATGGATGTAAGAAGGTCTTTGTCGTATTTGTATATACAAAATCAACATGTAAGGTCTTTGCTACTGTCTCTGCAATTCCCTTTAATGTGAAGAAGCTTTCCTTTTCTCCAAATACTGCTACGCAAAGTGTCTGGCGTTCTTGTGGATATTCTACGAGTGGAAGCTCCTTTGGAATGAACTTCTTCGCAACCTCAAACAATCTGCCTTCCAGATTTGCCTTCTTCTGGTTACGTGCAACTGCATGAATCATAGAAGCGGCAAGTGTTGTTCTCATAATAGAGATTTCCTCGCTGAGTGGATTCATGATACGGATTGCACGACGCTCCGGTGCATCCTCTGGCAGCTTCAGTAAATCAAGGTCTGATGGTGAGAAGAATGAATAATGAATACATTCATGCGCACCTGTGCCGCAAAGTGCTTTTTTCAGACGCATTTCCGTCTTCTGCTCTACAGTCTCTCCGCCGGATGTTACCTGTGCAGTTGGCATAAAGGTTGGAATGATATGCTCATATCCATACATACGGATGACTTCCTCTGCCACATCCTGATAGCTCTCCATATCTTCACGATATGCAGGCACCAAAATGGTCAATGTATCGCCATTAACCTGTGGAGCAAAGCAGAGATTTGTCATAATACGCATAATCTCTTCGTTTGGAACCGTGATGCCCAGTACGGCATTTACTTTTGCAATGCTAACCGTTAATTCACGAGGCTCTACACTGTTTCCTGTATTAACATCTACATGAAGCTTAGATACCTTACCACAGCCTAATTCTTCAATCAAATGAAGCGCACGCTTCATTGCCATAACCGTCGCATATTCATCCACACCCTTCGCATAACGCGCACTTGAGTCAGATGCTTTGCCAACAGCTCTTGAAGTACGACGAATGTTATCACGAGCGAATTTTGCTGATTCAAATAATACCGTTGTAGTGGTATCCTTGATTTCTGAGTTTAATCCACCCATTACACCTGCTAACGCAACTGGCTTAACACCATCACAGATAAGCATATTCTCAGTTGTAAGTGTTAATTCATCTTCGTCCAAGGTTACAATCTTTTCGCCTTCTGTCGCACGACGAACATTGATTGCATCTCCTTCTAAGGTGGTGTAATCAAATGCATGCATTGGCTGTCCAAGCTCTTTTAAGATGTAGTTTGTAATATCTACAACATTCGAAATGGCATTGATACCTACAAGCTGTAGTCTGCGTTTCATCCAAAGTGGTGATTCTGCGATTACAACGTCATGTACATAGTGCGCGCTATATCTTGGACAAAGTTCAGGACAAGCTACTGACACCTTAAAATTATCGATAGTAACATCGTCTTCGGTATAATCCAATGCCGGAGCCTTAAATGGTTTTTCAAGCACAGCAGCGATTTCTCTAGCAATACCAACGATACTTTGACAGTCTGGACGGTTTGCTGTGATTGCAATGTCAAAAATCCAGTCGTCTAAGCCAAGAATAGGCTTAACATCTACACCAACTGGTGTATCTTCTGGGAAAACAAGAAGTCCGTTATAATCTGCACCCGGATACATATTCTCATTCACACCAAGCTCTACGCCTGAACAAAGCATACCATGTGATTCTACCCCACGGAGCTTGCCTTTTCCAATTGTCATAACGCCTTCTACGGTCTTATGGTCTTTTGCTGTAGCATAAACAGTTGCTCCGACCAATGCTGCTGGATATTTTCCACCTTTTTGTACGTTATCCGCACCGCAACAAATCTGGAAGATTCCGTTGCTGCCACAATCTACCTGACATACATGAAGGTGTGTATCCGGAATCGGTTCGCATTCCAATACATGTCCAACTACAACCTTACTGATGTCTTTTCCAACTTCATATAATTCTTCTACT
>CAYPAM010000093.1:0-6562 GCA_964408715.1 uncultured Lachnobacterium sp. | reverse complement strand
GAGGAGTTTAGTTATGAAAATGTTTATAATAAAAAGGGAATGTTTGTAACGGAATCTCTTCCGTTTACATTTGCTAGTATATCCACTAAATGTGACAGGAATGTGTCCGTTTTCAAAAAAAAATCTAAAATAAAAAGTTTTTTGTTTATAAACGATTTATCTTTATAAATTCTAATGAGCAAGAAGCCACTCACACAGTTCTAGCTTCTTCTTATCCTCCAAGCTGTTCAAGAAGGTTACGGTGCCATTTTCGTTTGAAGGATTGAGCAGGTCCGCTTCGCCAAGGAGGCGCTTCATCTGGCGGGCGGTACCCTCGCCGCCATCGAATATGACCACATCCGGTCCGAGAATATCCTGAATCATGTCTTTTGCAAATGGGTAGTGTGTACAGCCAAGCACGGCTGCATCTACCGGATGCTCGCGATACTCGTATAACAGCTCCTCAAGGTATTTGCGTAAGTCATTGCTGTGTAAGTCTCCGCGTTCCACAAAGTCCATAAGTCCCGGACATGGCAATGGCAGAATCTGTGCTTCTGTCTGATATTGCGCCATCAGCCTCTTAAACTTCTCTTCGCGAATAGTCATTGGCGTTGCCATGACAAGCACGCGACCGCCCGGTTTATATATCGCTGCCGGTTTTACCGCAGGCTCGATTCCGACAAGCGGAATCTTCGGATACAACTCTCGAAGAACCTTTACTCCTGCACTTGTGGCCGTGTTGCACGCCACTACCAGCCCCTTGGCACCCTGCGCAAACAAGTACTCTGCTGCTTCGATAGTCAGACGTTGTACCTCATCTTTTGTTTTCATGCCATAAGGCGCATTCTTAGAATCTCCAAAATAGATATAATCCTCATGCGGAAGTATCTTGACGAGTTCTTTTAATACGCTGATTCCGCCGACACCGGAATCAAATACAGCGATTGGTTGTGTTTGCTTTGACATAATACTCTCCCATTATGTATAATAGTGTATATAAATTGTACGGAGGTTGCATAATGAGTTCGAATTTGATTGATTATAAATACTGCACCTACTGTGGCGCACCCATTCCCCGTTCTTCTGAATATGCCTGCTGTGCTGCGTGTCAGGAAAACCTTTTGTTTCAGGCTGTACGCGAGTATATTCGTGCGAACGACGTCAACGAATTCCAGGTTGCCGATGCCTTCGGCATCCCACTTCGCATGGTGAAGCACTGGATTCTCGAAGGTCGTATTGAATACAAGACCTCCAAGGATGGGAAAAGTATGCTTGCCAGCCTGCGTTGTAGCCGCTGTGGTGCTCCAGCCTCCTTCGGCACTCTCTGTAGTGACTGCCTGAAGCTTTTAAACAACAACGTACACGGCTATGGTGCACAGGTCGCACATGACGATGACAAAATGCGTTATCTTGATACATAATTCCCACTAGCCTGCGAACTGCCGGTTTGTCATAGGAATCCTTGTGTTTTTCTATCAAACAAGGCAGTCAATAGGATAGTAGGAATGATGTTTCAAGATAACTACTTCAAGAATCCGTTGATAATCTGCTCTTCTGCCTCTTCTTCTGTAAGTCCTAAAGTCATTAATTTGATTAACTGTTCTCCTGCGATTTTTCCAATGGCAGCTTCGTGAATCAGGCTTGCATCGATATTGCCCGCCGTAAGCTGTGGGCTTGCAGATACAATTGCCTTGTCCATAATGATAGCATCACATTCGCTATGTCCGGTACATGCACAGTTTCCGTTGATGTTGGAATAGAATTCCTGTCTGGATTCGTCCTTTGCAACCGAACGGGATACGACATTCGCACCGCAACCATCTCCATTCAAATCCACAGAAAAGTCGGTGCTCGCGAATTGTTTTCCGTGAGTCATGATTTTCTCATGTACTTCAAGAACCGCACCTGCTGCAAGGTCGCCTCTTGTGATACGGTTGGTGGAATCAATCCCCTTAATCTGAGTGGTCTCCATCTCGAGAACGGCGCCCTCTTCTAAGTGTACGATAGTCTCCGGATTCATGACATTCTCTCCATTGCCATCGCCCTCTCCATAATGACGCTCCACATATTTCACCTTGGCGTTCTTGCCTATATGAAAGGTATGAATCCCGTCATGCTTCGAGGTGTCTACACCACAATTGTGGATACCGCATCCTGCTACGATGGTAACATCTGCACCCTCTCCAATGTAAAAGTCATTGTACACCACTTCCTGCATACCACTCTGGCTCAGAAGCACCGGAATGTGTACGCTTTCATTTACAGTACCTGGTTTGATAATAATATCAATACCATCTTTGTCTTCTTTTTTTACAATATCAATATTCGCAGTTGTGTTACGACCTACACTCTCACCATTGGCACGAATATTATATGCGCCTTCTGGAACTTCATGCAGGTCTGCAATCTGCGACAATAAGTTTTTCTGTATTAGATCCATGATTTTTCCCTTGATTTCTTAATTTGTTGTTGCAGACTCATTCGACATCTTATCGGTCAGGCTCTTGCATGAGGTTGTGGTATATAGCAAGGATGGTAATACCTCTTCCTTGGTTCCTACCTTTTCAATCTCACCTGCTGCAATAACGATGATTTTATCTGCAATCTCTAAAATCTTTTCCTGATGAGAGATAATCAGGATGTTTCCGTGAATCTCATCACGCATCTTCTCAAACACACGAATTAAGCTGTTGAAGCTCCAAAGGTCGATGCCGGCTTCCGGTTCGTCAAAGATAGACAGCTTTGTACCTCTTGCCAGAATCATGGCAATCTCGATACGTTTCAATTCTCCACCGGACAGGCTTCCGTTAATCTCGCGGTCAATATAATCTCTTGCGCACAGACCAACCTCTGAGAGAATACCGCAAATATCTGTAACGCTCATGGTTTTTCCTGCTGCAATGGAAATCAAATCCTTTACCGTCAGCCCTTTAAAATGCACCGGCTGCTGGAAAGCAAAGCTGATTCCCCGATTCGCGCGCTCGGTAATATTCAATCCTGTGATATCCTCTCCATCCAACAGAATCTGTCCGCTGGTTGGCTGGATAATACCTGCAATCATCTTGGCAAGCGTCGATTTACCGCCGCCGTTTGGTCCGGTAATCGCCACAAAATGTTCATCGATTGTCAGATTAACATTCTTTAGAATCTGTTTCTTTTCGTTTTCTGCTTCAACTTCGTAACATATATTCTTTAACTGTAACATATTTCTCCACTATCTTCTTACTTTATGTCCATTCTTCTGGCATACCGCGTCTAAGTACTTCTCATCCGGCTCAAAATAGATAAGCTCTGTGCCACCTTCGCCCTTTACTGCCATTACATACAGCTTCGCATCCTTGCTGCCAGACTGATATCTGCGAATCTTGGCATTGGATTCGTTTTCATATTTGTATACGCTTGGATCTCCGGATGGTGCAATCATCATAACATCATCAATCTTATATGCCGGAAGTTTTTTGCGTTTTGCTTTGTTGGTAATCTTTGCAAATCTTACATCGCCATCAAAATACGAATACTCAAACTCAATGTATCTCGACGACAAAAAATATCCTACTCCAAAACACAGCAATGCTACCGGCAAGAAATAAAACGCCCATAATGTCAGCAATACTGATATAATTCCCATTACAAACGAGAATATGGCAAAAACTGAAATAACCGGTGATTTCTTCTTTTCTACTAAAACGTAAACTTCGTACATATTATTACTCCTATCTGTATGACTACTTTTGTGCTTCTTTCGCGCACACGCTTGGATTATATCATATATCTATGGATTTTTCTACCATCTTCCGTTACAATAAAGATTAAAGTTTAGTAAAATTCGAGGTGCATTATGAATTTTCATTTTTCAGGGGAAGAATTATCCGGTTTCGAAAACAATGCCAAAAGAGAGTGGGCATTGACAAATGGCATCGGTGGTTATGCCGGAGGCTCCTGTCTTGGAAGCCTAGGCAGAACGCATCAGGGATATCTGATTGCCAGCCTTCATCCACCGGTAGAGCGTTATCTGGTATTCAGCAAGACGAATGAGATGTTGTCCTGTGGCTCTATGTTCTATAATCTGGAAGCAGCCCAGCATGCCGGCGAAGAGATGGATATCACTCTGGTAAGCTCCGACGAGGTTCCGGACGTATATAAGGATCCTAGCACCGTGTCCGTTGCAGCAGACTTCGTCCCACGCAAGCCTGTCTACACCGAAGGGCAGAAATATCTGACCGCATTTGACTATGATGGGAATGTACACTTTACCTATCAGGCTGGTGACATCACATTGGAAAAACACATCGCTCTTGTGCAGGGCGAGAACAAGGTTGCCGTCGCTTATCGTATCACAAATGACGGCGCAGATGCGGCACTTACCATAACGCCTCTTATGAACTATCGCGAGCACAATGACAGCAGTACCCGCGACAGCCTTCGTTTCAACACCTTAACCCTTGCAGATGCATGTGGCTTCATGCTCATTCCTGAGAAAAACCCTGGCGTTGCAATCGTCTTGAGTGCCAGCGAAGGTACACTTGTTGCATCTTCGAAGCTGTTCGACGAAGACCTACAGTTTGCAACCGAGGTAGAGAATGAAGTTCCAGGGCTTGACACCTGCTACACCCCATTCCAGATTCAGATTGCGATTCCAGCCGGATGCACGAAGGAGGTATCCCTAATCTGTTATGTGGAAAACGAGAATTTGCTTACTTCCGTGCCCGTTTCTTCAATGGCCGCATTTGAAATCTTAGAAGAAAACGAGAAATTCTTTGACCACTTAATCAAAACTGCGAATTGTAAGGATGATTTTTCCGAGGTACTTACGATTGCAGCAAACCAGTTCCTGTCCTACCGTGAATCTACCAAGCTTACGACTGTACTCGCCGGGCTTCCTTGGTTTACCGATTGGGGACGTGACACCATGATTGCTTTTACCGGGCTCGTCCTTTCGACCGGTCGTTTTGATAAAGCCGAAGAGATTCTGCTTACCTTCGCACAGTACGTTGACCACGGTATGGTTCCAAATATGTTCCCGGACAACGGACAGGACCCGCTCTACAATACCGTAGACGCTTCTCTGTGGTATTTCTATGCGGTGGATAAATACCTCGAATACAACAACACACCAGTTGCATATGACTTTATCCAGAAGAACATCTACCCTGCATTAAAAGAAATCGTTGCCGCCTATAAGCAAGGCACTCGCTTCTCTATCTACATGGAAGAGGATGGACTTATTCACGCCGGAAGCGGCACTGACCAGGTTACCTGGATGGACGTTCGCGTAGGCGATTGGGTTGTAACTCCTCGCCACGGCAAACCGGTAGAAATCAATGCGCTCTGGTATAACGCGCTTATGGTAATGGAGAAGCTGGCTGAAAAATTCGAAGATTCATCCATAATTGCAGATGCTACGAACTGCATCTCCTATGGCGACCTTGCAAAACTCGTAAAGACTTCCTTCTGCGAAAAATTCTGGAACGAGGCAGACCACTGCCTGTATGATTGTCTGGATGGCGACGAAAAGGATGCTTCTATCCGACCAAATCAGATATATGCCGTATCCCTTCCATATACAATGCTTGATGAAGAAAAAGCACGTGCGGTTGTCGATACAGTACACAAAAAACTATTCGTTGGCGTGGGACTTCGTTCTCTTGACCCGGCGCACAAGGATTATCACCCAATCTATATTGGTTCTCTTCCAAAACGTGATGCCGCTTACCATCAGGGCACTGCATGGGGCTTCCTACTCGGTGGCTTCATCACAGCCTATTCCAAAGTGTATGGTCATTCTGAGGCAACCGCCCGAGAAGCACTCGCTATGATAGAACCTATCAAAGCACACCTGCGCAACAACTGTGTTGGTTCCATCTGCGAGATTTTCGATGGACACGCACCACACAATGGACGTGGCTGCTATGCACAGGCTTGGAGTGTTGGTGAAACACTTCGTTGCTACACAGAGGATATCCTGCCATACTTATAAAAGTGTCATTCTGACGCTTTTTTGATGCGTCTGACGACGCAATTTCCTTTAACATAAAATGCTGGATGCTGTCGCATCATATCAAAATGGACAATTCCAGTGGACTCTTTGGAGGGTTCTACTGGCATGGGCGTTGAGAGAAAGTTTTTTCACTCAATGCCCATTTTCTATTTCATTCTTGCATATTTCATGCCTTTACATGCCTCAACTGGGCGTATGAAAAAAATTCCTCTCCCCACGCCCACTCTTTCTCAAAATTGTGGGCGTTATAGACAGATTTTCACACCATCGCCCAGACAGGCTTTAAATTGCTCGAATTTCTGCCCTGAAAGACCTTTTTTACATAAAAACAGGGCGTAGAGAGAAAATTTTTTCGCTCTACGCCCATGCGCCCAAATCAGACCGTCAGTACTGTCATAAACTCTTTTATAGTACTCTCATACCTCTTTTAAATAGTCACACTCTCTTTTAAATAGTCACACTCTCTTTTAAATAATTCTTGACACTCACCGCTCCATCATGTAGAATAATCTCTGTTGCGAAAGCAATGCGCCCAGATAGCTCAGTTGGTAGAGCAGAGGACTGAAAATCCTCGTGTCGCTGGTT
>CAYPAM010000092.1:0-6745 GCA_964408715.1 uncultured Lachnobacterium sp. | reverse complement strand
AATGGTTTGGGCGTAGAGAGAAAAAAGAATCTCTCTACGCCCAGCTTTTATGCAAAAGGGCTTTTTGGAGCGTAATTTAGAGGGATTTATGGTAGGGTATGGGCGATGGAGAGAAAATCTGACTGTAGCGCCCTCGATTTTGAAAAAGTGTGGGTGTAGGGAAAGGATTATTTTCGCTACGCCCAATTAAGGCGAGAAAGCTCCAGAATGGAGCGAGAATCCATTTAAAAATGGGCATAGGCAAGATGTTATTCTTGCCTATGCCCATGCATGAAGTTATTGCTAATATGGATTACCAGCAGTTACCACACTGTGGCGATGACTGCTTAGGAAAATGCTCTTGTACATATGCTAAAGCTTCTTCGTATGTATCAAAATAAATTGGGTTTTTCATCTCTTTGGAATTCCCTGATTCGGTTGCGGAACATTCGCCTACGATATGGATTTTTCCGTTATTTCCATTAACAGCGTATTTTGCACCATCCGGAACTACAACAGCTTCCTCGCTTTCCGTTTCTTCCGGTGGATTGATTTCGTAGCTGTTGCCAGTTGCATAATCAATGTAGACTCCGTCTTGAACGTTGTAAATAAATACATTAAAATGGATAGATTCGCCATTATCTTCAATAGACCATGCTTCCATCTGCACACCGGTTGCTACGAGATTGTTGCCGTCGAAGAATGGAGTAACACGATAGAGTACATGGTTACCAGTTTCTTTGATGTAGTCGTAAACCATATCTTCGAATTTGGTCATCACTTTCTGGTTCATATATTGTGTGCCGGTAATGAGATTCTTCTTGTTAGCATTTTCATTGGCAAGCGACCATGCTATCAGATGGCTTCTGTCCCAGAGATGACCATCGCCTACAATGCAGGAATAATTGGCTTGAATCCAACCAGTTGGTTTAACACTGCTGATGCTTCCGCGTTTTTCGCCATCGGCAGGCATAAGCTCGGTTCCAAGACACGCATACGCAACACCACATCTGCCAAGAGAATCAAGCTCGCTGTAGAATTCGTAAGCGGTTGTTGACAGGTTCTTGGTAGAGAAGTGAGGAATATTGTTATTTAAAGTAATGTAGTAGCTTGTAGAATATGCTGGAATCTGTGAAAGTGAAATTCCAGGTGTTCCAAGGTCTGTAGAAGTAGTGGAGCTACCGGAGTTAGAGCTACCGGAGTTAGAGCTGCCACTATTTGAGTTGCCGGAGTTAGAACTACCAGAGTTAGAACTTCCCGTATTGCTGTTTCCAGTCGAAGTATTATTGTTGTTATTGTTGTTGTTCTGAGTGTTAGAAGATTCAGAGTTTTTCTCTGACTCTTTCTCAGATTCCGTTGTAGCTTCAGACTGCGTCTCAGATTCGGTTTCAGAAGCTATTTCACTTTCGGTTTCAGATTCTGTCTCCGAGGTGATTTCGGTAGCTGAGTCAAGCTCGCTTGCACTATCCTGCTCTGTTGAAGTGTTCGATGTATCCGATGGTTCTGCTGAACCGCAGCCAGTCAACGAAGTAAACAACAGTGCAAATGCAAGAAACAGGCTCAGCCAGGTGGTTTTCATTTTCTTGTTTTTATTACGCACGTTTCCATACCTCCTTAGTGATTTTCTCATGTGATGATCCCGCAAACTTATTAACTGCAAAGCGTTTCCAGTTGCTATCTAATACCGACATGTCAAAAAAGAAGTCGCCAGGATAATTGCGATTCCATTTGTATAAAACAATGGTATCAATCTTGTCCATCCATTCGTTAATCGAACAGTTCTCCACAAAGCAAGAATCGTTCTCCCCAGCCTTGCTTAAAAAGTCATTGTCCACCACGACGTTGGATGGAAAATCAGACCCATCATTAGGTACAAACAGCTTTCCGCTGTATTCGTTCATCCAAAGCTTGGAATCCGAACAGTCTTTAAGCATGTTCGCGCGCATGACGCGGTCTTGGCTCTGCCTGCGATTGTTGAACAACATACCGTTGTCCTTGTCTACAGCTATGTATACAACCATATTTGCCTCCCATTAACGTTTGCTTATTAATTTATAATTATAGCACAGAATTCATCGCTGATAAAGAAAGAAGGAGGAATTTACGTAATGAAAGAACGGATTTTGTCGCGAGAAGTCATAGACAACTATGTGAAATGGTTGCAGACGGAGGAAAAAAGTCCCGCAACAATCGAGAAATACTCGCGAGATACCAGGGCGTTTGGTACATATATGGACATGCGTCAGGTAGAAAAAGAAAATGTAATTGCTTACAAACAATGGCTACTTGCGAGAGGCTACGCAGCCAGCAGCATCAATTCTATGCTGGCATCCTTGAACAGCTTTTTCAAGTTCCAAGGATGGGAGGATTGCAAGGTCAAATCCATGCGAGTGCAGAAACCAACATACTGTCCGGACAATAAAGAGCTGTCCAAAGAAGAGTACACCCGACTCGTGCTGGCAGCAAGAAAGACACAAGACAAGCGGACGGAGCTAATCTTGCAGACAATAGCAAGCACTGGAATCCGTGTAAGCGAGCTGTCTTATATCACCGTCGAAGCAGTTTGTATTGGAGAGGCCACTGTAAACTGCAAGGGGAAAACTCGCAAAATTTTCCTGATACATAGTCTATGCCAACAGCTTCGAAGCTACATACAGGAGAATCACATTACAAGTGGTGCGGTATTCATAACAAGCCGGGGACATCTGGTTGACCGCACTGCCATCTGGCGATCCATGAAAGCATTATGCGACAAGGCAAGTGTCAATCCGCAAAAGGTCACGCCGCATAATCTACGCCACCTTTTTGCCAGAACTTTTTATGCAATGGATAAAGACCTTGCAAAGCTTGCAGATATTCTTGGTCACAGCAGCATCAATACCACGCGAATCTACATCATCTCAACCGGCGACGAGCATAGACAATGCATGGAGAGACTGGAGCTAACGCTGTAAGGTGCTAATTGAAATACGTGTGTCCGCGTGCGACGGACACGACTTAAGACGCTACAAAATATTACTCAAAATTTACATAATTAAGCAATTTTTTCCTCTTAAAATCATTGTATTTTTGACGTTTTTGTAATATACTCAAAAATGGAGAATGCGTTGGGAAACCAACCAGAAATATTTGCAACATAATACGGATTATGTTGTATAAACAATTATAAGGAGGAATATGAAATGAAAAATTTCAAAAGAGTATTATCACTTGCTCTTGCAGCATTGATGGTAATCGGTGGTTTAGTAATTGCACCTGTTGATGCAAAAGCTGACGAAACTTACACCAGAGTAACTTCTGTAAGTGAAATTGCTGCAGGTGGAGAATTTGTTATCGTTGCAAAACATAGCAATGGTAATTATGCTTTTACGGGTGAAGCTGTAAGCAAATGGGGACAGAAAGTGGAGGTGACATTAGATTCAGATAATAAGCTCACTTCAACAAGTGCACCAGTTCTTGTAATTGAAGAAGGTACAGCAGCTAACCAGGTATATATCAAATCTGGTACTTCTTATGTACAGGGTGCAAATGCAAATGCATTATATACTACGACTACTAAAACTGATTCCCTTACAGAGTGGCTTGTTACAGACGCTGATGGCGACGGAGAGATTCAGTTCCAATTAGTTGGAAGTACAGATGCACGTAGCCTCGTTTTAAATTATAATGAAGGAAATCCAGGATTCCGTGCATATAAGGATACAACAACAGGCACTGCTTATGTGCGCGAATTATTAGTTTATAAAGTTGGGACAGACGGTGGATCTACACCAGACCCAGACCCAGTAGTTCCAGAAGAACCAACTCCAACGGTTGGCACAATTGCTGACGCTCTTGCAGGTGACGCTGGTTCATTATGGTCAGTTAAAGGTGTAGTTACATTTGTTGAAGGCAAGAATGTTTATATTCAGGATGCAACTGGCGGAATTTGCATATATTGCAGTGATGCACCAACAGATATCGAGCTTGGAGATACAATTGAAGCAGTAGGCTCAAGAACAACCTTCAACGGATTGCCAGAGTTAGGAAGTGCTACATACACAAAATCAACCGGTTTAACTTTAGAAGCAAAGACAACTACAATCGGAGCTCTTACAACAGCCGATATTTGTACATATGTAAAACTTACAGGATTAACAGTAACAGAAGTGTATGACAACAATGGTGCTTATACAACTCCAAACCTTACATTATCAGATGGCACAGACACAATCCAGATTTATAAAGCGGTTGTAGAAAAAGATGGCGACAATTGGGCTGTTGCAGTTGGTGATACAGTTGACGTTTTAGCTTCAGTTGGAGTATACAATACAACTCTTCAGCTTCGTAATACACTCGCAAGTGAAATTACAGTAGTTGCTAATGCTGAAGATGATACAACAGACACAGGTTCTGAAGACGATACAACAGATACAGGTTCTGAAAACGATACAACAGATACAGGTTCTGAAAACGAATCTGAATCTGAAGTAGAAACTGAATCTGAAGAAACATATACAACAGTTACTAAAGATATTCTTGACCAGGCAGCTGCATTAGCAAGCGGTGAAAAACTTGAAGGTTTATATCAGGCTAAAGGTACAGTAACAGATGTTGATACCTCAGGATTTGCACAGTATGGAAATATTGAATTTACTTTGCAGCTCGATGGCATGGAAGAAACAATTCTTTGCTGGAGAGTAACTGTAGACGCAGAAGATGCTGTTGAAGTAGGAGATGTCCTTCTTGTAAAGGGCGAAATCAAGAAATACAATGATATTATTGAATTTGCATATCCTACTATTGAAGCAGCTACTATTGAATCAGCAGGTGATTTAGACATGACATCTACAGTTATGTTCTTAATCGCTGGCTTTGGAGTTGTTGTTGCAGCAGTTCTTGGTAAAAAGAAATTTGCTTAGTCACTGCATAGCATACAAAATAAAACGGAGAACGAGTTGATTTGCTCGTTCTCCGTTTCTTGTTTAAAATATAAGGTATAAATTAAGCAAATTTCTTTTTGCTAACTACACCAGCGATTGCTAATGCAGCGCCTGCAAGAAGAATCATATATACACCAACATTGTTGATGTCACCGGCTGGATCGATTTCCTCAGCTGGGTTAATTGCAACAAGCTGTGGTCTTTCAAACTCAATTGTTGATTCGCTAGTTGTTGCGTTTACATAGTTTTTGATTGGTCCTGTTACTTTGATAGTATCACCTACTACGAGTGATTTCAGATCAGATTCAGCGCCCTTTAAGAAGTAGCATAAGAATTCTTTTCCTTCAACTTCGATAGTAAGCTTCATATCCCATTCACCATTATATTCAGATGGTTCTGAGATAATTTCTTTGATTACACCAATTAATGTGTATGTACAATCCTTGCTACCGCCGAGATATTCGTTTGCTCCTAATGCATATGCTGCCTCAACGATTTCTTTCTGAGTCAATGTTGTTTCAGAGTTCGTTGTATCATCAACGATAGAATCAGATTCATCCTCTTCATCCGTATCATCTAAATCATCATCAGCTAATGTGTATGAATCAAGTGAGCAGTTTGCAACAAATTCAAGTGTATCTTCTGCATACATCATAAGGTTACCAGTAACTGTGATTGTATCACCTACAGCGATAACATCTGCGCCTGTGCCACTTACACGATAAACTTTAACTGCTGTATCTCCAACCTTCATAGTTACGGATACATTCTTGTAGCTAGAACTGTATTCAACATCAATGGTAGTAATAACACCGGTTAATGTCTGTTTTCCAGCAAGTCCATATCCTACCTCTAATTCAGATGCGGCTGCTAAAATCTCAGCTTCTGTATTGTAAGTTGTGGTATCTGTGCTTGCTGTATAAGCTTCTAATGTACATCCACTGTTGAATTCAACTATTCCATTATAATGTGTAATTGTTCCCTTTGCTTTGATAGTATCACCAACATCAACCTTTGATACATCTGTTACTGTACCACCTACCATGTTGTAGCACTGAATTGGCTTGTCTTCCTTTCCGTCAATTACGATAGTAACGGAAATCTTATCATTTGCGTATCCTGTATTTACAGCGATTACTTTACCTTCTAATTCGAAAGAAGTATTTCCATTACCGGAATCTTTTAAGTTTCCTGTACCGCCATTTGTCATATGCTCATAAGCAGCATCAATAATTGCTTCAGGTGTTGTTAATACTGGATCTGGTTCCACTGGAGTTTCTGGTTCTACTGGAGTTTCTGGAGTTGTTCCGCCATCTGTAGAGCCATCCACTCCAAATACTAATAAATCAAAAATGTATCCTGAAGTGTTACTATTTGAGAATGCTCCAAATCTAAGATTTGCTTCTTGGAAATAGATACCTCGCCCTGAGCGAATGGTAGAAGCAAAAGAAAACATACCATTATTTTCTGTTATAGTCCAATCTTCAGCTGTAGTACTAAATGAAAAGTATGTACTATTATTTCCATCGCATAAGTATGATGTTCCATTATTTAGAGTTATTGTTCCTTCTGCACTTCCAGCCGCAACCGTCCAAACCGGAAGAGTGTCTTCACTTGATGTAACAACATCATCTTCAACATTAACCTCAATACCATTGATTCTAAAGGTATCATATGTTGTTGTATTTGTTGTTCCCAAAGCATAATAGCTTGTACCGTATTGAGCTACAAGTACAAAGTTCCCACCTTCTGTAATTTCACTTACAGAAGTAACTTTTGTGTAAGTCTCGTCAGCTTTTGCATCCACTGGTGCAATTACTAAACCACCGATTACCATCAATGCT
>CAYPAM010000091.1:0-6859 GCA_964408715.1 uncultured Lachnobacterium sp. | reverse complement strand
AAATTTTGGTACTAAAATGGTACTGCAATCGATAAGAACGAAAAATAACAGGAACCAAATATGATAAATCAAAACCAATTAAGGTGAACCGTATGAGAAAAGAGCAACTATACCTTCCACTCGGAATTGCTGGGGCGATAATTATATTATTGATCGGGATACTTGTATTCTGCCTTGGAAAAAGCGTGGAGAATAGCGATTTGCCAGACAACACAAGCACGGAGAGCATGCAAGACGATGGCTCCGAAGTGATACCGGATTCTGAGACTAGTGATAAGACAGCTACGGAGACAGCTACAGAGATAGCTACGGAGACAGCTACGGATACAACTGCGGAGACAACAACGCAGGAAAACACTACGAATTCAGAATCAGCATCAACGCAAGGGACAACAACCAGACCAGATGCAAGTACAACAAGCTCTGAGAAGGAATCAAGCTCACAGAGTGGGTCAAGCACAAACACAAATACAAGTACAAGTACAAGTACAAATACAGGAACTACTACGGAGCCGTCAACAGAAGAGGTTGCCTATCTGGCAGGTTATTCGGGTATGCGAGATATCTCGACGATGGAGCTGGTGCAGGATATGGGAATCGGCATCAACCTTGGCAATACCTTCGAATCCTATGGCGATTGGATTGAGCAATGGGGTGCAGGCGGTTATCCTTCCGGAACTGTCGAAGCGTATGAGACGGCATGGGGAAGCCCTGTGATTACAAAGAAGATAATACAGGGATATGCGAGCGAAGGATTTGACACAATTCGCATTCCGGTGCATTGGATGAACCTGATGTCAGAGGATTATACGTTAAGTACCGAATACATACAGGCAGTGCGAAAGGTTGTAGAGTGGGCATTGGATGCGGATATGTATGTCATCATCAATATTCATCATGATGAGGATGGATTCTTTGCGAATTTTGCTACTGATAAAGAAAACTGTATGAAAGCATATGCCCGCGTGTGGGAACAGGTCGCTGCGGCATTCAAGGATTATGATGACCATTTGATTTTTGAAGCCTTGAATGAAGAAGGTGGCTGGGATAGTATATGGAATCGTTGGAGTGGTTCGACAACTGGAAAAGCAGAAGCATATAGTATCTTAAATGAGATAAACCAGACATTTGTCGATACGGTCAGAGCCTCCGGTGGAAACAATAAGGTTCGTCATCTGATGATTTCCGGATATTATACAGATATAGAATTGACAAGTGACACGTTATTTAAGATGCCAAAGGACTTAGCAAACCGCTGTGCAGTTACCGTGCATTATTATACGCCATCTGATTTTGCTATTTTAGAAGAGGATGCTGACTGGGGAACCTGTCGTTTTACATGGGGAACAAATGCAGATATTACAGAGCTGAATCGTCTTATGGATTTGCTGAAGACGAACTTCGTGGATAAGAATATTCCGGTAATTATTGGAGAATATGGATGTCCGAAGAATAATAAGGAGGCTGCATCGGTAAGATTGTATCTTGCCTCAGTATGTGAAGCCGCCCTCAAACGTGATATGTGTCCAATTATGTGGGACATTACAGACCTGCACTACAATCGTACGACGTGTAAGATGGTGGATCAGGAATTGAAAGAGCAATTAAATCGTATTGCAGCGAAATACTAAATGCTCACATTTCCATATGCTTGAAGAAAATGTATTATGATATGGAGAAAAAGGCAGCACGAGTTAAAAGGAGTAGACTATGATTTCAAGTCCATGTAATAAGAATGCGATTGCGGAAGTACACAAGGTAATGGAGTATTTGGCAAAGCTTGAGGGCAATGGAATCCTAACTGGACAGCATACGCTAACAAGAACACAGGAGGAGCTTCACAAGATTTACGAGCTTACCGGAAAGCTTCCGGCTCTTTGCGGGTTTGAATTGCTATCCTATTCCCCGAACATCAGGCTTGAGACAGCAGACGAGGACTGTGTCACAGAAGTGGAACAAAATCGTGGGACACTACAGCAGGCTTGGGAATGGGCCGAAAAAGGCGGGCTTATTACCTTTACATGGCATTGGTATTCTCCGCTTGGAGGTTGTGATAAGGCATTTTATACGAAAAACACAGACTTTGATGCGGCACAGGCACTGATAGAGGGAACACCGGAAAATACAGCGCTGTGTTACGATTTGGACCATATGGCGAAGCTGCTGCAGCCGTTTTGCGATAAGCATATTCCAATTCTATGGAGACCTTTTCACGAGGCCGATGGTGATTGGTTCTGGTGGGGTGCGAAGGGCACAGAGGTAGCCAAGGGACTTTACCGCTATATGTACCATTATTATACCGAAAAATACCATTTGGATAACCTGATTTGGGTGTGGAATTCTCCAAGGAAGGAATATTATGTGGGGGATGATTGCTGTGACATTATTACCAGAGACCAGTACCCACCGAAGCATGCATATGGGGATTTTCGGGAGAGTTATGAGGAGCTGATTCAGCTTACAGACATGAAAAAAGGGACTGCCATTGCAGAAACCGGCATTATCCCGGATGCGGATATGCTGGTTGCAAATAACACCCCTTGGTTGTGGTATATGACCTGGAGCAAAGACTTTGTGCTCACGGAAGAATTCAATGAGTATGAGGCGTTAAGACGTTTATACCATCATGATTATGCAGTGACATTGGATAAACTGCCTCGCTTATATTAATTATATATTCTAGGAAGCCATGAAAAGCTATTGCGAGATTTTACCATCCGCGATAGCTTTTTGCACCCATAATTCCAAAGAATCGATTGCCATAGAAATCTGTGAGAGCTGCTGTTGGATTTTTTCGAAGTCCTTGCGCTCGTCATCGGAGATGATTCCGTCCACGGTGATTTCTATCAGTCGGTTCTTTCCTTTTTCCAAGGAATTGAGAGATGCGAGCATCTCAAGGGTGATCTGTGACAGCTCCTTGAAGGTCACCTCTGGCACATATTCCTGCCCGATTGGACATTCGTGCGAACAGTAGTAATTGCAGAGGGATGGGGCCTTGTAGCAGTCTGCCATGGCAAGAATTTCGTCTGGATGTGGCAGGGATTTCTCGCTTTCTATTTTTTCGATTCTGTCAGAAGAGATGTATTTCAATTGTTCAGAAGCAGCCTCGCGGGTAAGTCCTACGTTTTCACGGCTGAGCTGATAGATGTTTTTGTTTTCTTTTGTGGATTTTCTTCCCATGTTTGTCCCCTTATGTTGTAATTTTCTTTTTTCGGCGAAATAGATGCCTGTAATTCGCGACTTTTACTATATATTCGAAGTCTCTACCATTATATACTTTATTTAATCAAGGGAAAACCCTTAATTATGAAAATCTTTTACAGATGGGAGAAACGTTATGACAAGGAAAGCAAGAAATACAAATATCATGATTATCATGGCATCAATGGGAATTTTATTTATGATGTTTCTATATCTGCTCTCTTATGTTCGTTAAAAATAAGATGGAGGTCGCAAATGGGAGTAACACAGAGAGTATTGATGTGCAGACTGATAGAAAAGATGAAATCGCAGAAATCCTATAGCAAGAAGCTGGGAATAGAAAATGCATCCACATTTCGAGGAAAAAAGCTTGTCGTATGAATACGGCAAGCTTTTTGTATGTAGTATTCGCATTAATATGGGCAGCTAATTGCCATCTGTGCTTCAAGCATATCGTGAAGCATATGTACCTGTGGAGTGTCTGCTGCCTTGTAATAGACCTCTTTACCTTCACGGCGGCTGACAACCAGACCTGCAGATTTGAGCAGCTTCAGATGATGGGACAGCGCTGGGCTGGACATATTCATCATAGAAGACAGATTGATGACGCATTCCTCGCAGTGGCATAAAATCCAGAATACGCGAACGCGGTTGCCGTCACTCAATTGATGAAATACATCGGCGATGAGCTGAAAATCTTCTACTTTTGAGGCTGCCTCAAGAAAGCCTTCCTTATAATCGCCGTGGGTATGAGGCAAATGTGTATGTGACATAGGTTCTCCTTCGACTAATTCATTAATTCTGTGAATATGATTTTAACATAGAATCTTTCATGCGAAAAGAAAAAAATGGAAAAGAAAATTAATTTTTCTGTTGACAAGCGTTCCAAAGAGAGTTATAATCAGTTCAACGATTAAACGATTGTTTAATTGTTGCGAACAAAGTAATGAGTAATAAACATTAAAAAACCAGTTGATTTAGAGAAAAGGAGAACAAAATCATGAAGAAAACTTACAAAATCGAAGTAGACTGCGCAAACTGTGCAAACAAAATGGAAGAAGCTGCAAAGAACACTACCGGCGTAAAGGACGCAGTGGTAAACTTTATGACATTGAAGATGAATGTGGAATTTGAAGACGGCGTTGATTCTAAGGCTGTTATGGAAGAGGTAAGAAAGAACTGTAAGCTTGTAGAAGACGATTGTGAGATTTATCTCTAATTTGGAAAAAGCGATAGCTAGTATTATCGTTGTTCAAAAGAAGAAACGCATGTGAATGGCAGAAATGTGCTCTAAGAATGAAATAGGGACATGTTTGGAGGAATGAGACAATGAATAAGAAGCAAAAAAAGATGTTAGCACGTATCATTATCGCAGCAGTGCTGATGGTTGTGTTGGAATTCATCCCATCAGAAGGCATCTTACGATTCGTGCTGTATATGGTTCCATATCTTGTGATTGGCTATGATATTCTGCGAAAGGCAGCACTTGGCATCTATCACAAGCAGGTATTTGATGAGAATTTCCTTATGGCGATTGCGACAGTCGGTGCTATCGTGCTTGCAATTACCGGAGATGGTGATTATACGGAAGCAGTAGCGGTTATGCTTTTTTACCAGATTGGTGAGCTGTTCCAAAGCTACGCGGTTGGTAAGAGCCGAAGAAATATCAGCGAGCTTATGGATATCCGCCCGGATTATGCGAATATCGAAGTTGGTGGAAAGCTGGAGCAGGTTGACCCGGATGAAGTGGAAATCGGCAGTATCATCATCGTTCAGCCAGGTGAAAAGGTACCAATTGATGGTATCGTGGTAGAGGGCGAATCGACGCTTAATACGGTTGCGCTGACGGGAGAGAGTGTTCCAAGGGACATCAAGGCTGGCGAGGAAATCACGAGTGGCTGTATCAATATGACAGGCGTGCTTAAGATTCAGACGACGAAGGCATTCGGAGAATCTACAGTATCCAAAATCCTTGATTTGGTGGAAAATGCAAGCTCTCGTAAGTCCCGTTCCGAGGATTTTATCGCGAAGTTTGCGAAGTATTATACTCCGGCAGTGTGTTATAGTGCAGTGGCACTTGCGATTCTGCCACCACTGTTTCGTATGTTAGCAATGGGACTTGCTCCGGAATGGGGAGAGTGGATATATAGAGCGCTTACATTCCTTGTAATTAGCTGTCCATGCGCATTGGTAATCAGTATTCCGCTTAGCTTCTTTGCAGGAATCGGTGGAGCAAGCAATGCAGGCGTGTTGATTAAAGGCTCTAACTATATGGAGGTTTTATCACAGGTTGACACCGTGGTTTTTGATAAAACTGGTACATTAACCAAGGGTGTATTCGAAGTGAACGAAGTTCAAAATCGTATTTTGGACGAAAACCAGCTACTTTTCTATGCTGCACATGCCGAAAGTGCTTCCTCTCATCCAATTGCAAAGAGTATCCAAAGAGCATATGCGAATGCTGCGAAGGATGCAAAACAGGTGGAGTTTTCAGGAGAAATTGATAGAAACCGCGTGAGTGATATCCGCGAAATCAGCGGAAAAGGCATCCTTGCTAACGTAGATGGAAAAGAGGTTGCAGCAGGTAACTTCCGCCTGATGGAACAGCTTGGAATTGCATATGAAGAATGCAAGCAGGTTGGAACAATTGTTCATATGGCGATTGATGGTGAGTATGCAGGATATATCCTGATTTCCGATGTGGTAAAGGAGCATTCAGAGGAAGCAATTGCTGCGCTTAAGAAGGCTGGAATCAAGAGAACGGTTATTTTAACTGGTGACGTTGAGACGGTTGCGAATCAGGTAGCAAGCAAGCTTGGCGTAGATGAGGTATACAGTCAGCTCCTTCCAGGCGATAAAGTGACAAAGGTGGAAGAGCTGCTCGGAGAGACAGCTTTGGAGCCTGCTCGCAAGAAATCAAAAGGTAAGCTCGCCTTCGTAGGCGATGGTATCAACGATGCGCCGGTACTTTCCCGCGCAGACATCGGTATCGCAATGGGCGCAATGGGCTCGGATGCAGCAATCGAAGCTGCGGATGTTGTCTTAATGGATGATGACCCACTCAAGATTGCCAAGGCAATCAAGATTTCTAGAAAATGCATGAGCATTGTATATCAGAACGTGGTATTAGCACTTGGAGTCAAAGCAATCTGTCTGATTTTGGGTGTGTTCGGTATCGCAAACATGTGGCTTGCGATTTTCGCGGATGTAGGCGTTATGGTAATTGCGGTGCTTAACGCAATTCGAGCATTATTTGTGAAGAAATTATAAGCAGCGTATGAGACTATATAAGAATCATAAGAATCTATGAGAATCTATAACAATCTATAAGAATCTATGAGAATCTTGCTAGGATATTGTATGTACGTGGGCGTAGAGAGATTTTTCTATCTTTCTACGCCCATTTTTGCATGAAGAGAGTCGGTTTTAGAAGGCGATTTTGTTTGTTTTGGGCGATAGTAAAAAAATCAACTTGCAATGCCCATCTTTTCTGAAAAACGTGGGCGATACCAAGCAATTTTTCTTTCAGCGCCCAATTCAACTTATAAAATGTCAACCAAAAGCAAAAAGAGTAAAAAACATGGGCGCTGGAGTAGAATAATTCCTCCAACGCCCACGCGTGAGCCAACCTTTGAATTTGAGAAGTGCAAACCAAGCA
>CAYPAM010000090.1:0-6886 GCA_964408715.1 uncultured Lachnobacterium sp. | reverse complement strand
TTTGTAATTAAGGTTGGTTTCCAAACTACTTCGTATGGAAGCATGCCCGAAGCATTTAATTTCTCTACAATAATCTTTGAATGTTCTGCTACGTTTGCTAAACATTCGTCTCCGTATAAATCCTGAGAACCTGTACAGAACCAAAACTTATAATTTTTTGTTGCTAACATAAGTGTTTCCTCCGTTTAACTTATATATTGTTGTGGCTTTGATAGCCTATTTTTGTCTCAAAATCTTAGAGTGGTAAACCCTCTACTGCTTTTGCTTCTGCTGCAAGACATGCTTTGTAGCTTTCGATATACTTGTCAAAGCCTGCTACATCTGCCGGGTCTGGATCCATAACCGTTCCGCTCTGTCCGGCAAATACCTTTGCTTCTAAGTAGTCTTCTAAGCTTTCTCCGTCAGCTTTATTGACCATGTATGCTGCAAGCACTGCCATACCCCATGGTCCGCCCTCGCCAGCAGTTTCCATAACTGCTACCGGTGCGTTCATCGCTGCTGCAAGGATTCCCTGTCCTACGCCTTTTGTCTTGAAGAGACCGCCATGTCCATACAGCTTATCAACTGCCACCTTTTCTTCTTTGAAAAGGATATCGCAGCCAACCTTTAAGGTTGCAAGGGATGCGTACAGATGTGAACGCATGAAGTTTGCAAGTGTCAGCTTCACGTCAGGTCTGCGAACAAACATTGGACGTCCTTCGTTTAAACCAACAACCGGCTCACCTGAGAAGTAGTTGAATGCTACTAAGCCTCCACAGTCCTTTTCGCCTTCTAATGCTTTATTGTAAAGGGTTCCGTAAAGGGTATCCATATCAACGGATGTTCCAAATGCACCAAGGGATTCTTTGAAAAGACCAACCCATGCATTTAAGTCTGAAGTACAGTTGTTGCAGTGTACCATTGCTACGGTGTCACCGGATGGTGTTGTAACAAGGTCTAATTCTTCGTGAACTGCCTTTAAGTCCTCTTCTAATACCACCATTGCAAATACAGATGTACCGGCAGATACATTACCTGTACGAACTGCTACAGAGTTGGTAGCTGTCATACCTGTTCCTGCATCACCTTCTGGCGGAGCCATTGGAACACCAGCTTCAAGGTTACCGGTTACGTCCAAAAGACGTGCACCTTCGCCTGTTAATTCGCCTGCATTTTCACCAGCAACTAATACGGTTGGAAGAATATCTTCCAACTTCCAGTTGTACTTCTGTACCTTTTCTAACGAATTGAATTTCTCAATCATTTCCTGGTTGTAGTTTCTTGTCTTCGCATCAATTGGGAACATACCGGACGCTTCACCTACACCCATAACCTTCTGTCCGGATAATTTCCAGTGAATATATCCGGCTAAGGTGGTAATATATGTGATTTCGTTTACATGCTCTTCATCATTTAGAATCGCCTGGTAAAGATGTGCGATACTCCAGCGCTGTGGAATGTTGAAGTCAAGTACTTCTGTTAATTCCTTTGCAGCTTCGCCTGTGATTGTATTTCTCCATGTACGGAATGGTACAAGTAATTCGTTCTGTGCGTTAAATGCCATATAACCATGCATCATGCCGGAAAAACCAAGACCTGCCAATTTCTTTACAGGTACTCCGTATTTTTCCATAACGTCCTCTGTCATCTTCTTATAACAACACGTAAGACCATTCCAAATCATGTCGAGGCTGTAGCTCCAGATTTTTCCATCTAAGAGCTGATTCTCCCAGTCATGGGCTCCTGTTGCGATTGGAGTATGATTTTCGTCAATAAGAACTGCTTTGATACGGGTAGAACCAAACTCAATACCGAGTACGGCCTTACCATTTTCGATAAGTTGTTTTGCATTTGACATAGCAAATTCCTCCCTTTATTCATCTAAGAACAGATTATTACTTGTACACTCGTTCTAACAAGTTGTTTTTTTGTGTTCTATCGTTCACGGCACGAAGCACGTACCACCAGCTCTGGTTCAATCACAATATTAGTCTTCTCTCTTTCAATGCTGCTGTTTTGAATCAGCTGCAACAGAAGTTCTGCCGCCATCTCACCCAGCTTCTCCTGTGGGTGGGCGATGGTGGTAAGAGGCACCTTGCAGCTAGAGGCAAGATAAGAATTGTCATAGCCCGTAATAGAAATGTCCTCTGGACAGGATAACCCTTCATCCTCTAGTGCCTGTAAGAGATTGACTGCGGTCTGGTCGTTGTAGGCAACGACTGCCGTAAATGGTACTTCATCGCGGTTTTGTGCCATCTGACGCATCAGCTCGTATGGATGTGTTTTTCTGTCCTCTGTATGAAACCAGATAACCTTGTCCGGGTCATAGCTAATTCCTGCCTCCTGTAATGCACGCACATATCCCTTGTGTCGCTGCTGTCCCTGAATATCATCCGCCTTAAAAACGCCTACAATATCACGATGTCCTAGGGAAAGTAAATGCTGTGTTACGAGATATCCGCCCTTACAGTCATCTAACAATATGTGTGGTTTGTTTTTTAATTGGGCATATTTTCCCTGAATAAACACATACGGAATCTCGTACTGGTCTAATAGCTCATACAAGTTCACATGCTTACAGAATATCTGGCTCTTACTTGGCTCGATAATCACGCCGTCAATATCCTTCTGTAGAAGTTCCTCTAGGCATCTCGCTTCGATACTTCTGGAGTTTCTGGTATTTTTCAAGAGAATACTGTAGCCATGGTCTGTCAGCACACGGTCAATCCCCTCGATAACTCTTGGAAAGATATAGTCGGATAGATATGTGGTAATTACCGCAATATTCTTGGAATTTTTGGTATGGCGCATCATCTCGGAGCAGAAGGTTCCGCGACCATGCTCTGCGTAGACATACCCCTCGTCCTGCAATATCTGAAGCGCTTTCCGAACCGTCTGACGGCTGATGTTATATGCGGCTGATAATTCATTTTCGGATGGAATTTTCTCGCCCGGTCGGATGTCGCCATTGAGAATTTTAGTTCTTAAATCTTCCATCAGATCATAGTATTTTAACTTTTTTTCCATGTCATTTTCTCACTCTTAAATGTGTTTTCTATATCAAGTGTGTTTCACAATATTGCATTATTGAAATGTATATTTGATAGTTACATCGTTTCCTTTTACCGTTACCCTTGCGGTGCTGCCGCAAATCATTGGCATCATTGGTGACAAATGTCCGATGTCAAGGTCCATAATAATTGGTACATTATATTCCGACAACATATCGGTTACTGCACGGTACTGGTCGATGCCGAACATCTCCTGTCCCATGCACAATGGACGACCAATCAAAAATCCCTTCAAATGCTCAAACCAGCCGGCTTGCTTGTACTGCCACAATGCACGGCGGATAGACATGATGTTCAAATCACAGGATTCTAAGAACCAGATGATACCGTCTTCTTTGTATTTTTCGTTAAATGCCTTTACCTTGTCATATGGTGTGCCTGGATACATCTGTAGGATATCCATACATCCTCCGATGAGGCGTCCTTCGATTTCCACGTCTTCATCTGGAAACCTCTTGATGATTACTGGCTCTGTAACATTGTATGGAAGCAGTGGCGCCTCCTCACTCTTTAACCACTCTCTTTCCCACAGGTCATAGCCCTTTACAGTATCCGTTCTACCGCAGAGAATGTCCCATGCATCTGTGATAGAGCTATGCCATGGCTCCATACCGAATGCGGATGCACATGGTCCATAGATTGCGGCTGTATCCATCAATGTCGCCGATAAAAACGTAAAATTCGTATTGTCAGAAAAGCCCATATACCACTTTGGCTTCGCCTGCTTCATACGTTCAAAATCCATATGTGGTACAACCTCGCACATCAATTCACCGCCACCGCAGGAGATGATGGCATCATTGTCCTTAGAACAATACCATTCGTTTAACTCTTCTCCACAGAGCTTTGGATCATTACTGATACCAATCCCCTGATCTGCATAACAGTTTGGACCAAGATGTGTGTTATAGCCCATCTCCTTCCATTTGCGAAGTGCGTTATTGAATGCTGATGTGTAAGGCTCTGTTGCACATCCGAAGGATGGTGCTACAAAACCAATTGTACCATTCTCTTTTAAAAATTCTGGATATCTCATAATTCCCTCTCCCTTCCCACTTGTCCGTACAAGCTGAAGTTGTACATTTAGAACAAAGAATCTCGCGTACGAGATTCTACGCGCCCTCTTCGTTAAATTCCGGAATGAAGCTCTCCTTTGCCACATCGCCTTCCTGAATAAAGCCGTTTTCCACCCCCAGACCGATTGCATAATCCACATACCGCTCATAGATACGCGGACTGACTCTTCGATTCAGTTCCGGGTAAGCCTCTATGTGTGGCAATGGCGTAAACTGACTCATCAGGCTATAGTATATCTGATTGCCATACGTCTTGTACAAATAATTAACTATCTGTTTGGCATCCTTAAGCTGTCCCGGCAGAAGAAGCTGACGCACAATGACACCTTGGGTCATGATGTCCATTCCAGCATCCTGCTCGGCTCTAAACTTACAAACCGGCTGTTGTCTTACCATCTCTGCAATCGCCGCCTTCGCCACCTGAGGATAATCCGGTGCATGCGAATATTTCGCAGCAAGCTGCGGATTCCAGTACTTAAAGTCCGGAAGATATATATCTACGATTCCCTCCAATTGCTTGAGCGAATCGACCTTTTCGTAGCTGCTGGTATTATAGACAATCGGTAGCCTAAGCCCCTGCATTCTTGCCTGCTCCACACCCCATACGATGTGCGGAATATACTGTCCCGGCGTAACCAGATTGATGTTGTTGGCACCCTGCTCCTGAAGTTCTAAGAAAATCTCCACCAGACGCTCTCTGCCAATGACTTTTCCCTCCTTCCCGCTTGCGATACTCTGATTCTGGCAAAATACGCAGTGCAATGCACACCCACTGAAAAACACTGCTCCCGAACCGCTTTTTCCGCTGATACAGGTTTCTTCCCAGTAATGCAGTGCTGCTCTTGCAACCTGTAAATTTCCATCAACACCGCAGGCACCTTTCTGACCATTTTCTCTATTTACTTTACATACTCTTGGGCATAGCTGGCATATAGTATATTGAGTATTCATTTTCACACTTTCTCTTGCTTATCTTACAAGGCTGGGATAAAATATAGTTATACACTAAAGTTAGCGGATTATATCGAAAAAAGCAAGTTTTCTTCGATATAAAGGAGGTATTTGCATGTACAACAGAAAAAAATCTATTTTTTTATCGCCAATTATGATTATTCTCTATATCACGCTCGCGGTCGTAATGATTATATATTTTGGATTTGCATTCTTCTTCAACACTCACTATCTGCCAAACACAGTGGTTGGAAATATAGAATGTGGCTTTCAGACATCCAAAGATGTAGAGGACCAAATATCCGGTCAGGTTTCGCGTTATTCTCTGTTGATTAGCGACCGAAAAGGAGCCTTGTATGTAATCAAGGGCTCTGATTTCGATTATAGCTATGTCAATCAGGGTGAAGAAGCTCTTATCTTAGAAGCACAGAATCCATTTCTGTGGCCAGCCGCTCTTTTTCATGGCTACACCTACACGCTTGACCAATCCGTGTCCTATGACGATACCAAGCTTCAATGCTTGATTGATGGACTTGGACTATTCTATGAGGATTACATCGAGCTGCCGGAGAATGCTTATATTCAGCTCAATGAGGACGGCTATACCATCGTTCCTCAGGTAGAAGGCAATGTTCCTATCGCAGAACAGATTGGCACAGAGATTCGCAGTGCAATTGACAGCTCTCTCGAATCACTCACTCTCTCTTCTGCATGCTATGTGGCACCGGAACTGTATTCTTCTTCCGAAGCCATCCTTTCTGCAGCCAGCACAATTGACAACTACCTAAAAGCTGTTATTACATACGACATTGAAGGCTCACAGGAGCAATTCGGCAAAGAAGAAATCATGTCAGCAATCGTGATTGATGAAGACTATCAGGTAAGTATCAATACTGCCAAGGTCGAAGCATATGTACAGCATTTGGCATCTACCTATAACACCTTCGGCGACAAGCGTGAATTCAAAACCACACTCGGCGATACCATTACCATCGGCGGTGGCGCTTATGGATGGGTTATTGCCAAAGCTAAAGAGGCATCTCAGATTCTAGCCGATCTTGCAGGCGGTGCTCCTGTGACACGTGAGCCGATGTACGAACAGCGTGCGGCACAGAGTGGCACTTACGATATTGGTGATACCTACATTGAGGTAGACTACACCAATCAGCATATGTGGTTCTACAAAGAAGGGGAACTCGTTTTAGAATCCGATATCGTATCTGGTGATATGAAAAACGGCACCGGTTCTCCAGACGGTGTCTTCGAGATTGTCTACAAGAAGAGAGACACTACCCTGAATGGCTACGATGTAAAATACTTTACGGTATTTGCTTACAACATTGGTTTCCACGATGCATATTGGAAGTCCAAATTCGGTGGCACCATCTACCAGACAAACGGTTCAAAGGGCTGCCTGAACATGCCGGAGGATGCAGCAAAGGCATTGTACGAGACAGTATCTGTCGGCACTCCTGTTGTTGCCTACTATCGTGAAGAAGTGGTATTGACCTCGGAGGACTGCAAGATGTCCAAGGCATACTCTTATCAGGAGCCGGTCGAGGAAGATACAGGCACCGAGACGCCAACTCCATAATAACCTATTAGAGCTGTTGCAAAATGGATTCGAGCACCGAAATCCGTGTTGCAACAGCTTTTTTGAGGTTAGATGATAGATGTAGCTTGCCACCACTCCCCCTGCCGTGTTTGTTATAGGAAAATGCCATAGTCCTTAAAAGAGCTTTCTGCTAGAGGCGTTTGTGTCTTTCAACCGCTTCGACAATCCGCGATGGACTGTACGTGGGCGAGCAA
>CAYPAM010000089.1:0-7094 GCA_964408715.1 uncultured Lachnobacterium sp. | reverse complement strand
AGTGCCTGTTCCCGACGCCATGTAAGAATCTTGAAGTAGACCATAAGGATTATATTGAACTCCTTCGAAAATTACGTGAACTACCTAAGGTGAAGAAGGTATTTATCCGTTCTGGTATTCGTTTTGATTATCTGATGGCGGATAAGGATAAGACCTTTTTACGTGAGCTGTGCGAGCATCATGTCAGCGGACAGCTCAAGGTTGCTCCTGAGCATATTTCGAATGCAGTATTGCAGAAGCTTGGGAAGCCATCGGTAGAGGTGTACAATACATTTGTCCAAGCATATAAGGATATGAATAAGAAGCTGAACAAGGAGCAGTATCTGGTTCCATATCTGATGTCTTCGCATCCAGGCTCAACCCTAAAGGAAGCTATCGAGCTTGCAGAATATCTGCGTGATTTGGGATATATGCCAGAGCAGGTGCAGGATTTCTATCCAACACCATCAACGATATCGACCTGCATGTACTACACAGGATTGGACCCAAGAACGATGGAGCCGGTCTATGTGACCACCAATCCACATGAAAAGGCAATGCAGCGTGCGCTGATTCAGTATCGTAATCCAAAGAATTATGATCTGGTATACGAAGCTCTTGTGAAAGCTGGCAGACAGGACTTAATCGGATTTGATAAGAAGTGTCTGATTAAGCCTAGACGATTCGGTGCAAATGCGGCCAGTGATAAGAGTGGTGGAAAATCAAAAAATATAAATACGGTAAGTAATACCAAAAACAGTTCTACCGAGAAAAAAGGAAAGAAAAAGACGATTCGAAACGTCCATAAAAAGAAATAATGAAAGAATTTGTAATTCAAAAAAACGAGGAAAATCAAAGATTGGACAAGTACCTTAAGAAACTGCTGCCGAATGCAACAACCAGCTTCCTCTATAAGATGATGCGCAAGAAAAACATCGTCATCAATAAGAAGAAAGTAGAAGGCAATGAAAAGCTGGTAGCAGGAGATGTTGTAAGCGTTTTCTTGAGCGATGAGACCTTTGAGAAGTTCCACGTCAATCTGGATGACTTAAGAAAAGAATATGAAGTCCTTAAGAGCCTTTCCTTAAAGGGGCTCAAGGTGGTTTTCGAGGATGAAAAGATGATTGTGGCGGATAAGCCATATAACATGCTGTCCCAGAAGGCTTCGAATACGGATGTGTCAGCCAACGAATGTCTGTTGGGATATATGATTCAAAAAGGCGAACTGTCTTTTGAAGAATTTCAGACCTTCCGCCCATCCGTAGTAAATCGCTTAGACCGTAATACTACGGGGCTATTACTTTTTGGAAAGACCCTAAATGCCTTGCAGGAATTGGGTGAAAATATCCGCAATCGTTCGATTGAGAAGTATTATCGCGCGGTCGTTGCAGGCGAGCTTCAGGAAGAATTAGAGCTTAAGGGTTATCTTCTAAAGGATGAAAAGACCAACAAGGTCTCTTATCATAAGGAACAGGTAGAAGGCTCGGATTATATTGAAACCGGTGTTAGACCCATCGTATACAGGAATGGCTTAACACTTGTGGAGATTCATTTGATTACGGGCAAAACGCATCAGATTCGTCTGCATCTGTCGACGATTGGACATCCAATCCTAGGAGATATGAAGTATGGGGATGAGACGATTAATAAGAAGTATTACGAGAGTCACAAGGTGAAATCTCAACTGCTGCATGCATATCGTCTGGAATTCCCAGAAGGACGCGTGATAGTAGCGGAGCCTCCTGCGGTATATAGCAAGCTTCTTAGCATATAAAGACATATAGGAGAAATAACAGTGCCAACATGGAATTCACGAGGTTTAAGAGGTTCTACACTGGAAGAAATTCTAAACCGTACGAATGAGAAATATCTGCAAAACAATCTGGCGTTAATTCAGAAGGTGCCAACCCCGATTACGCCGATTAATATTGAAAAAGAAACCCGACATATCACTCTGGCTTACTTCGACCAGAAGAGTACGGTAGACTACATTGGCGTAGTGCAAGGAGTTCCAGTGTGTTTTGATGCAAAGGAATGTCACACAGACACATTTCCACTTGCCAATATCCACGAGCATCAGGTCAGATTCATGGAGAATTTCGAGAAACAACAGGGGATAGCGTTCCTTCTGATTTCTTTTACACATAGAAATGAATTCTATTATATGAGATTTGAGGAAATGCTAAAATTCTGGAATCGTGCCAGGGAGGGTGGAAGGAAGAGCTTTAAGTATGAAGAGCTTGCACCAGAGTTTTTCTTATGCGAAACACCGGGTATTTTCATCCCTTATCTGGAGGCGATACAAAAGGACCTTGATTTAAGAGTTTAAATGAATAACAGCCATAACTAATAAACATAAGACTTTTCGTTGACAATAATGTATAGTTATCTTATAATAGTCATAATTTCACATGGTAGCACTCTACCATACTAAAGCGAGGTTGCGTTATGAAGAATCGTTTATTACATACTCCAGATGGAGTTCGAGACCTTTACAATGGCGAATATAAGAAAAAATTATGGATACAGGAACAGTTGCATGATGTGTTTATGAGTTATGGCTGTTTTGATATACAGACACCAACCTTTGAGTATTTTGATGTATTTAGTAATCAGGTGGGGACAACACCTTCTAAGGATTTGTTTAAGTTTTTTGACAAGGAAGGCAATACTGTTGTGCTTCGTCCAGACTTTACCCCATCAATTGCTCGCTGTGTAGCCAAGTACTATGAACCGGAAGAAGAGCCGATTAAGTTATGCTATATGGGAAATACCTTTATCAATTCTTCGGATTATCAGGGCAGATTGAAGGAAAGTACACAGTGTGGCGTGGAATTCTTAGGCGATGGTTCTGCACAGGCAGATGCACAGATGCTTGCGATGGTTGTGGATTCATTAAAAGCAATTGGTATGAAAGCATTTCAGATTTCTGTCGGACATGCTGGATTCTTTACTGCATTGTTGGAAGAAGCGCAGGTGGACACCGAGCAGGAAATGATGCTTCGGGAAATGCTTTCGAATAAGAATTTCCTGGGTGTAGAAGCCTTTGTGGAGAGTCTGGAGGTCTCAGAGGATATGAAACGTTTATTTGCATATCTTGCAAGATTCGATACTTCTTCTGAGGATATCAAAAGGGCATGTGAATATGCAAAACCATATCCAAAGCTTTCAGAAGCAATGGCAACGCTCGATGAATTGAACCAGAACCTGATGGAAAAAGGCATTGCACAGTACATATCATTTGAGCTTGGGAAGATTTCAGATTATCAGTATTATACCGGTATTATTTTTGCAGGCTATACCTTTGGACATGGAGAACCAATCGTAAAAGGTGGTCGCTATGACAAGCTGTTAAGCCATTTTGGGAAAAATGCGCCAGCGATTGGATTTGCCTTTGTTGTTGACCAGCTATTGGCAGCAATCAAGGAATCCGATAGATCTAAGGAACAGGGCAAATACATCACCTTTGCACTTGGAAAAGGGCGTCTTGCAAAGAAGGCATTAGCGCTGTTTGAACAGATTGGCATTACCTGTGAAGAAATCTATGATCCAGACACAAGAAAGTTGATTTTTGTAAATGAAGAGTTAAAGCTTCGCTTCTTCCTTGCAAAAGGACCGGATGTACCAACTTATGTTGAGCATGGTGCCGCGGATATCGGTATTGTCGGCAAGGATACCATCCTAGAAGAAGGGCGAAATGTATATGAGGTCTTAGACTTGGGCTTTGGCAATTGTCGCATGTGTATCTGTGGACCAGAGTCAGCGAAAGAGCTGTTGAAGCATCAGGAGCTGATTCGTGTTGCAACGAAATACCCACAGATTGCGAAGGACTACTTCTATAACGAAAAGCATCAAACAGTGGAAATCGTTAAGCTTAATGGTTCGATTGAGCTTGCTCCAATCGTTGGCTTGTCGGATGTGATATGTGATATCGTCGAAACCGGTGCAACGCTTCGTGAAAATGGACTTATGGTTTTAGAGGAAGTATGTCCGCTGTCCGCACGTATGATTGTGAATCAGGTGAGCATGAAAATGCAGAATGAACGCATTACGAAGCTGATTAGAGAATTGAAAGAGATATTATAGAGGGAACGTTTATGAGAATACTTACACTGAATAAAGATACCAAAAACGATTTATTGGAAAGCCTTTTAAAAAGAAGTCCAAATCACTATGGTGAATTTGAAGGCAGAGTCAATGAAATCGTAAATACCGTTCGCGAGAAAAAGGATGCAGCAATCTTTGCGTATACAGAACAATTCGATTGTGCCAAAATCGATGCAGATTCCATTCTGGTTACCGATGAAGAAATTCAAGAAGCGTATAGCCTTGTAGAAGACCGATTATTGGATGTGATTCGCAAATCTCTCGTGAATATCCGCAAGTATCACGAGAAACAGCTTCAAAATTCCTGGTTTACTTCAGAGGATGGCGTGATTCTCGGACAGAAGGTGACTCCAGTGGATGTGGCTGGCGTATATGTTCCGGGCGGTAAGGCGGTATATCCTTCTTCCGTTCTTATGAATGTAGTTCCAGCTAAGGTTGCCGGTGTTCGTAAGATTGTTATGACAACACCACCCGGTAAGGATGGCAAGGTATGTCCAACTACTCTGGTAGCGGCAAAAGAAGCAGGCGTGGATGAAATCTATAAGGTGGGTGGCGCACAGGCAATTGCAGCCATGGCTTTTGGTACAGAAAGCGTTCCAAAGGTTGATAAAATCGTTGGCCCGGGTAATATCTATGTGGCACTTGCGAAAAAGGCGGTATTTGGCTATGTAAGCATCGATTCGATTGCCGGACCTAGCGAGATTCTTGTTCTGGCTGACGAAACGGCCAATCCAAGATTCGTTGCGGCAGATTTGCTGTCACAGGCAGAGCATGACGAACTTGCATCTGCGATTTTGATTACAACGAGCAAAGAGCTGGCAGAGCAGGTGTCAGTTGAGGTAGATAAGTTCGTTGCACAGCTTTCAAGAAAAGAGATTATTACCAAATCTTTGGAAACTTACGGATATATTCTTGTGGCAGAGAATATGGAAGAGGCAATTGATGCTACGAATGAGATTGCTTCTGAGCACTTAGAAGTGGTAACTAAGAATCCATTCGATACCATGACTAAGATTCGTAACGCTGGTGCGATTTTCATTGGAGAATATTCGTCTGAGCCTCTTGGAGATTATTTTGCAGGTCCAAACCATGTATTACCAACGAATGGAACGGCGAAGTTTTTTTCTCCACTTGGTGTGGATGACTTTATCAAGAAATCAAGCATTATTTCTTACTCAAAAGAAGCGCTAGAGGCGGTATATAAGGATATTGTGACATTTGCAGAGTGTGAGCAGCTTACCGCGCATGCGAATTCGATTCGTGTAAGATTTGAAGACTAGATAAGATTCGTTTGTATTTATTTGGCAAATCAAGTATAATATTTTATTAGGGATTCGGAGGAATGTGTGATGCATGAAAGAATTTCAACAGTAAACAGAAAAACAAAAGAGACAGATATTAAATTAACCCTTGAAATTGATGGAACAGGCGAGGCTTCTGTGAATACAGGCATCGGTTTTTTCAATCATATGCTGGAAGGGTTTGCAAAGCATGGTTTATTTAATCTTCAATTAGATTGCAATGGTGATATCGAAGTGGATACACATCATACCGTGGAGGACTGCGGAATCGTACTAGGTCAGGCGATTAAAGAGGCAGTACAGGACAAAAAGGGCATTCGACGCTATGGGAATTTCATTCTGCCAATGGACGAATGTCTGGTGCTTTGTGCGGTTGATTTGTGTGGCAGACCATATCTTTCTATGGATGATGTGTTTACCGTTGAGCGAATTGGCGAGCTGGAGACAGAGATGATTCGTGAATTTTTCTATGCAGTGTCCTATTCCGCAGGTATGAATATACATATCAAAGTCCTTACAACGGGGAATAATCATCATATGGCAGAAGCAATGTTTAAGGCATTTGCAAAGGCTTTGGATGAAGCTACAACAGTAGATCCTCGAATTACTGACATTTTGTCAACGAAAGGGAGCTTGTAATGGAAACAAAAAACATTGTTGCCACCATATATTTAAAGGATGGTAAGGCTGTAAGGTCATTGGATGATTTTACAGAAATCGAGGATGTGTATGCCCTCTGTCAGTTATACAACGACAGTGGCATCGATAAAATACTTATTTTTGATTTATCTACCAGCGATGAAGAACATGAAAAGAACATAAATACAATCAAAAACATCAATCGCAACCTTGAGATTAAAGTATGTGCAGGCGGGAACATCAACCGTCTTGAGGATATTAAAAAGCTGCTGTATGCAGGCTGTATGCAGGTAATGCTTAATGCCGCAAAACCAAGCAGTCTTGGACTTGCAGAGGAGGCAAGCGCACGATTTGGCAAGGATAGAATTCTTGTTTCCGTGCATAATGTAGACTTTATCTACAAGCATAAGACTGCAATTGAAGATACCTTCCATGAGCTTTATATCCTTGACCCGGATATTATCGATGGAATTGAACATCTTACCACGGTTCCATATGTAGTAAAGATGGAAGAGTATGATTATAACCAGATTTTAGCGTACCTTAGTCGTGAAAAAATCCGAGGTATTGCAGGACCATTCATCAATAATCCAAAGATGGACATCATGAAACTGAAGTCTACATTGTCTGTGGACGGAATCAAGATGGATAATTTTGCCCCGGATCTCAAATGGTCGGAATTGACACCAAATGCAGATGGACTGATTCCGGTAGTTGTGCAGGATTATCGCACAGATGAGGTGCTGATGCTTGCTTATATGAATCAGGAATCCTTCAATATGACGATTAACAGTGGTCGTATGACATATTATAGCCGTAGCAGACAGCAACTGTGGATGAAGGGCGAGACCTCTGGACATTATCAGTATGTCAAGGCTTTGACGGCGGATTGTGACTACGATACTATTTTAGCAAAGGTATCACAGGTTGGCGCGGCATGTCATACCGGCAATCGCACCTGCTTCTTTAACAACATTGTAAAGAAGGAATATATCGAGAAGAATCCATTAAAGGTATTAGAGGATGTATATGGAATTATCGCAGACCGTAAGGAAAATCCCAAGGAAG
>CAYPAM010000088.1:0-7186 GCA_964408715.1 uncultured Lachnobacterium sp. | reverse complement strand
GGGATTGGGAGGGAAAATGGAACTGTTTTTGGGGGTGGGGTATGATAGAATGGAAATATAAATTAGAATTTATAAAGGAGAAATATAGGTAAGACCAGACCATACAATAGGTCTGACACTTGAGGATTTTTTCTTAACAATACCTTGTAAATTGTTTTGATTAATAGACGATTAGTGAGGGAAGAATCTTAATGGTGCAAGATAATGGAGAATGTGGTATAATTAAATAAACGAATAGAGGAACACAGGAGGAAGAACGCTTATATGACAAATTGTGAATATTGTGGAATGAGCCTTAGCGGAACAGAGAAATATTGTCCAAGCTGTGGGGCACCAGCGCCACAAACAACAAATAATACAACGCAACAGTCAGGTGCGCAGAGTACATATTCAGATCCGGGCGCAGAAAGTACGCAGTCGTATACATCTAGTGATTCGGATACGAACAGTACTTCGGATGCTTTTAGCGCTGCAAAAACGGCTGCTACGGTAGCGGGAGCTGCAATTGGCGCATCATTGTTAGGCGGTATGTTGCGTGGACGTAGAAGACCGCCAATGCATGGCGGCATGATGGGTGGACCTCGTGGACCACATGGTGGAATGAGAGGAGGTCCGGGCGGACCGCACGGAGGCAGAATGGGAGGTCCAGGCGGACATGGACCTGGCAGACACTAGACGAATGGTAGGAGTATTACATGGAACAAAGAACAATACAACATCTATTTGGGGAACACTTTTCCAAAGAGACAATATTTAAGAGTAAAAACCGCTTTGCGCTTGGAAGCGTGATGTTACTGGTATTTTCACTTATCTTTACCGGCTGTAGCACAGATAATACCAAGAATCCAGAAAGTGAGTTAAGCTCTGATATCCAGAGTGAATCGCAGGAAGATATCGAGATTCCAACCGAGGACCCTTATGAGGGAATGACAAAGGAGGAATTCTATTCCGATTATGTGCCTGCGACGTGTTTAGAGGATGCGCTGTATCGCTCCGAGCATGGATTTTTGTCAGGTTCCTTAGAGGTACCGGGACAGCCGGCAGTAGATGCAGAGTATCGTCCTATGGAAGATGGCAAGTACGTGCGTAACATATCTACTTACTATCTGAATGATGGCAACACATATGTGGTTGTAGACGGTTATGGCGAAGAAGTGATGCGAATCTATAAGGGTGGTGGCTACATTACGCTAGAAGAGGTAGCGGCTTATATGTATGCTTTTGGCGGTTCGTCGGATAACCTGCCAGCAAACTACACATCCAAGAAGGGGTTGTCCCCAACGGACAGTATTTGGGGTGAGTACCTTCGTTTGAATCATTCGTATTTCCTTGGAAATACAACGAAGTATCCATATGAGCCAGAGCTTCCGAATATTTCGGGATGTGGTGGCGAATTACAGTATTACGAGATGGATATCGGTACGACAGGTACGACAACACCGGGCTATAATCCGAAGCCATACAATAATGGTTCATCCATCACTCGTGGTGCGGCACGTTTGGTATATGCCAGACAGGACTTAAACGGAAATGGAATCTATGAGCAGGATGAAGTGTATGTATTCTATACAGATAATCATTACAACGATTTCCGTGAATATCTCAATTATTATGGTGGCTGGGGAGAAATCTTCGGCAACGTGACTGGCGGTGGAGAGTATAGCAGCAAGACAAACTGCAATCCAACCCCTTATGTGCCAACAGAATATAAAAACTTCTTAGAAGAATAACAAGAACCCCTTCTCTTAGTGCGGAACCGTTCTGCGGTATGGAGAAGGGGTTTTCGATTATCAATAGTTGGTCAGACGTATTAAGGTTCAATATCCAGAATCTCACAAATCTGTGTAACCGCTTCGTCATAGGTGTCGAATTTGACTACATAGTCGCAGATTTCTGCATTTTGCTTCTCCGTCTCAATCGCAATGAGGCGGTTGACCTTATCCTCAATCGAGGAGTTCTTGCGTAAGATAGATGACATGAGTGCCTTTTTATCACGTTTGATGTAGATGGTAATAACATTCTTGAAGTTTGTCTTCAAGGACATGGCGCCGCAGATGTCCATGGTTGTGAAGACATGCTTGCCCTGAGCGAGAATGTTCTCTACATCCGCCTTGCGAGAGCCGTAGCCGTGACCGGCATACATGGTGGATTGGAACATCTCGCCACTTTCGCACATGCTGCGGAAGTCCTCAAGGGAGACGTAATTATACCATGCATTTTTCTCAACAGCCGTTGGGTCATTGGTGGTGTAGCTTCTAAGCTTCTCAAAACGGTCTGTTTTGGACAGAACCTGAGTCGCAATCTTGGATTTACCACTTCCGGAAGGGCCAACAAGCACCACAATGCTTGGCTCGGATAGGTCAGAGTGCGTTGGGCGAATCGTATAGCTGTCAGCGATAACCTCTACCAGCTTTAAGAATTCATCATAGGTGTTAACGGCGAGCATTCCAGTCGCTTCCTGATTCCATGGTCTTCGCATTAGAATTGGATAGGTTGCTGTGGAGTTTAGAATATTGTGCATGCCGTCATCAAAGAGGATGTCTACCTGAATCTTGTCCTTTCTTGAACCCATATAGATATGGTCAGCAGGAATCTCTGGGAATTCTTCCATGATTCGCTGTGCGCGGATGCCCATGAATTCAGGAGGAATCGCAGTTGAGATGAATACCTCTGTCATTTGTGACAGCTTGTGTACGAATTCCTTGGCGCCTTCAATCACCGGCTGTGTGCGGTAGAATTCAGGGTCATTGAAAAATTCAAAGATAACATCGATACGTGTGCCGTGCTTCCCCCAATGCTCCTGCTCATAAATACTAAGAGGCGGGTCGAAGTTGTATTTTTCATTTGCAAGGCGTACTGCATAAGCCGTACATTCCATCAACAAGTCATCGATATCCAGCGCGGTGGATAGACGGTATTTTCTATTCATATTAGTAAACCTCCTGCTACAAAACTTTTAAAAAAAGCAGCCTGCCGTGTTTGATACAGAAACACGGAAAGCTGCGTTTGGTACATTATATCGGTTGCAGTGGAAAAAAGCAATAGGAATCATGGAGAGATAGTTTTATTATGTAAAAATCGTTTGTTTGTGTTATAATAAGATGCAGATGTACGATAGGAAATGAGGAGAAAGAATTTATGAAACAGACCATCGCAATTTTAGGGGATTCTTATTCTACATATAGGGACTGGGTTCCGGAGGATTATAATTATTGGTACGCAGATGAAGGCAATGAATGTGAGAATGATATCACTTCGGTAGAGCAGACCTGGTGGAGACAGCTTGTAACCAAGGGGGATTATGAACTGATTGCAAACTGTAGCTTTAGTGGAAGTCCGGTGTGCAATACATGGTACGACCAGGCGGATGCAACAGAGGTATCCTTCATCAAAAGAATGTATCGCGAGCTGGGGCCAAAGACACAGTCTCCAGATATTCTGCTCGTGTTTGGCGGAACGAATGATTTTTGGGCAGGCGTGCCAATCGGGGAAGTAAAGTATGCAGATTGGACAGTGGAAGAGCTTAAAAGCTTTGCGCCAGCGTTCTGCAAGATGATGGATTATCTGACGAAGACGCATACATCTTCTAAGATTTATAACATTATCAATGATGAGATTACTGGACCGATTCGCAAATTGAGCTTAGAGATATGTGAGAAGTATCAGGTTCCTTGCATTCTTTTAGAAAATGTGGAAAAGGAAAACGGTCATCCAAACCAGGCAGGTATGACAGCCATCTGTGAGCAGGTGTTGCGTGCGATTGCGCAAAAGTAATGACGTTACGTGAAAAAACAGTTGACAAGCCCCGGTTGTGGTGGTATAGTTGAAAGAACGATTAAACCCATGAGGGAGTAGCGAGCGTATACCGTAGCAAGTCAACATACTGACCACAAGGTCTGGCTTGTTTTAAATCGCGAGACTCATGTATAGCGAAAACTATGCATGAAGTCTATCTATTTATTTTATTAGAATGTAACCAAGCATAGTTGCGGCTGTGCTTGGTTTTTTTGTTGCAAATAGAAACAAGAAACGCGAAGGATAATTGGAGGTCAAAGAAGATGGAATGGAGTTTGATGTTTTTTGTAAACAGCGCAATGCTGGGTGTGGGTCTTGCGATGGATGCTTTTTCGGTATCTGCGGCAAATGGTTTGAATGAGCCAAACATGAGCAAAAAGAAGATGTGCGGAATTGCTGGAGTATTTGCAGGCTTTCAGGCTGCAATGCCTATGATTGGTTGGATTTGCGTGCATACAATTTTGCAGTATTTTAAAGCATTTGAAGTATTTATTCCTTGGATTGCATTAATTCTGCTTGTATATATTGGCGGCAAGATGCTTATCGATGGAATTAAGAATAAAGACGGCGAGGCAGAAAAGACAGAGGTTGGATTGGCAGCTCTTATGATACAGGGCGTTGCAACATCTATTGATGCGTTGTCAGTTGGTTTTACTATTGCAGAATATGGTTTACTGATGGCGATTGTCTGTGCATTAATCATTGCTGTAATTACATTCTTTATCTGCGTAGGCGGACTTGTAATCGGTAAGAAGTTTGGAACGAAGCTTTCCAACAAGGCGTCTATTTTCGGTGGTGTCATTTTAATTATTATTGGAATTGAAATCTTTGTTACAGGTGTGTTTTAAATCTTAAGATATCGATTGACCGCTACATGCGTGAACGTTTCAGCATGTAGCGGTTTTTTCGTCCTAGAAACTGTGAATTTTTTGTGTAATTGCTTTCAAAACGACAAAAAAGTGGTATGATGAGAAAAACCATGCAACTAGGAGAGAATATGCGCAAAAAAACGTCTTTATCTATAAAATTAGCAATAACCATGATACTGCTTGTGGCAGGAATCATAGGACTATGTTGGGTGCTGAATCACCTTTTCTTAGAGGATTTTTATATTTATGAAAAGGAGGACGAGCTGCTTACCGGCTTTGAGACCATTGGAAATGCATATGCAGATGATACGTTGGGTACGGAGGATTTCGATGTGACCTTTGAGAAGCTCTGTGCAAATGGAAATATGAGCATTTTGGTTATTGATGAGGAATCCAAGGTGTTGCGTTCTTCTTCATCGGACCCTCAGACATTGCTGATGCAATTGACGGATATGCTGGAGGGGCTTAAGAGCGAGGCAGATAATAATCGCTTTCCGCTTAACCGATTCCAGCAGGACAATCCGTTTTTTACCGAAAAACAGATTATGCTTGCGGGAGAAAACTATGCAGTGATTCGCCAGACAGACCCACGTCTACAGTCAGAATATCTTGTTTTGTGGGGAGAATTGGGGGATGGCTGCTACGTATATATGCGTACAGCGTTGGAGAGTATTCGTGAGAGTGCAGCGATTACCAATCGATTTTTCTTGGGGATTGGAATGGTCGGTATTGTCGTAAGTGTGGTTGTTATCTTATTCCTGTCAAGAAGTATTACACGTCCGGTAAAGGAACTGACCAATGTTTCCAGAGCAATGTCGGATTTGCAGTTTGAAGTAAAATATCAGCCGAAGCCTCAGGATAGTACGGAGCTGGCGGAGCTTGGCGAGCATATGAATTATATGTCGTATACACTGGAACGAACGATTTCCGACTTGAAGGTTGCGAATAATGAATTGAAGCAGGATATTGAGAAGAAGGAAGCAATCGATGAGATGCGTAAGGAATTCTTATCCAACGTATCGCATGAGTTAAAGACGCCGATTGCTTTAATTCAGGGATATGCGGAAGGCTTAAAGGACGGAATCAGTGACGACCCGGAAAGCCGCGAGTATTATTGTGATGTTATCATGGATGAGGCAAATAAGATGAACCGCATGGTAAAACAGCTTCTGACACTGAATCAGCTGGAGTTCGGCAATGATGTGGTGGAAATGACCCGCTTCAATATAAATGAGTTGATTAAGGGTGTGGTGCAGGCGAACCAGCTTCTTGCAGAGCAGTCTGGAATTACGATGAATTTCAGGGAAGCAGAAGATGCCTATGTGTGGGGAGATGAGTTCAAGATAGAAGAAGTTTTAACTAATTATATCAGCAACGCGATGAACCATGCCACAGGAGAAAAACGGATAGATATCTACTTTGAGCGAAAAGAAACAGTTCTTCGCATATGCGTATTTAATACCGGAAACCCAATTCCAGAGGAAGATTTGGACAAAATCTGGATTAAATTCTACAAGGTAGACAAGGCGAGAACGCGCGAATATGGCGGAAGTGGCGTCGGTTTGTCCATTGTAAAAGCAATTATGGAATCAATGCATCAGGAGTGCGGAGTAAGAAATCAGGACAATGGTGTAGAATTCTGGTTGGAATTGGAAAATGGTTGTATTGCTGAGTAAAATGTGCTACTATTATCATATCTATATAGTACGAAAGTAACAGGGGCGGGTATGAGAAAATACAAAAGCTATTTAGCAATTGGGATTGCAGCGATATCGTTGCTGTTAAGCGGATGCGGAACCCAAGTGTATGAATTAACTGCGGACGAAGAGGAACTTATCGTAAAGTATGCGGCGTATTTTGTGGCAAAACACAATGTATACCAGAAGGACGGAGTCTCTAACGTTTATTTGGATGAAGCAGATTATGTGGAAGAGGATATAGAATCTGAGAATACAGAAAGCACAGAGACGGGTGGAGAGACAACGCCTTCGGTTGATAAGACAATTGAGAGCGCGGTAAAGAATGCCATCGGTTTGGGCGATGCAGTGGCAATTACCTACACAGGCAGTTCCGTTGAAGAGTATATTCAGGAGGGGTTAGGCTATATCGCGAATCCGAATATTGTGGGCAATGTATTTTATGTATTGAAGTTTGAAGTGAAGAATGTATCCGAGCAGGATGTGGAGCTGAACAACCTTACATCGGGTATGGTGTACAAGCTGGATACAGAGGTGGCAGTATCACATAGGCAGACGTATCTAAGCAACGACTTTTCTTCCTATATTGGTACAATTCCTGCTGGGAAGACGGTAGAGATGGTGTTAGTTTTTGAGGTTTCACCAACAAATACTGAGAAGCTTGCAGAACCAGCGTTAAAGATTACAAAATAACCATTTGACTAAAAAGTCGAATTGTAAAAAAATGGGCATTATGATATAATACTACATATAGATGTTTTTGGGAGGATAATTATGGATACTAATATTCTTTTGGAGTCAGGGACGAACGAATTAGAAATATTG
>CAYPAM010000087.1:0-7362 GCA_964408715.1 uncultured Lachnobacterium sp. | reverse complement strand
AAAGCGGATTTTGCTTTGCAAGAAGTTCTTTCATAGTATCCACATAAGAACCACATATAATAAACTTCAAATGAGATGTATCTTTGTATTTATCTATCATGGATTGAATAATACTATCCAAGCCCTTGACATTCTCTCGCAAATATGGATATTCATCGAACACAAGAATAAGTGAAGTTTCCTCTGATTTCTGAAACAAAAAATCAAGTATTTCCTCTATATCTGCAAATACTGGTTTAGGAAAATGAAATACATCTGCGATAATCATCGCAAGACTATCTACATTATTGCGTTCCGTCGTTTGTTTACATTCGTAATATATACTTTTAACATTTGTTTCCTTTAATGTCTGTTTTATAAGTTCACTTTTACCAATACGTCTTCTACCATAAATAAGCGAAATCATTTGTTCTTCTTTATCTATCATATTCAACAAACTTTTCTTCTGTTGCTCTCTTCCGTAGAACATAATGCATTCACCTCCATTTATATCATCTTTTCTTTAGACACATTATATCCCTAATTTATTATCCTGTCAATTTTTATTCGGTCGTAACCGAGTCAACCTCAACCGAATAAAAATAAAGAGTCATCGCACAATCAAAAAATTTGATTTTACGACAACTCTCTATATATTTTTACGCTTCTTCCAATCTATAATTCTCCGCCTGAGACATAAACAATTTATAATACAAATTTTCCGTTTTTTTCATAAGATTTTCGTGGGTATCAAAATCCGCTACTGTTCCACCGTCAATAATTAAAATCTTGTCGCAGAACACAGACGAGGACATACGATGCGAAATGTAGATAGCGGTCTTATCTTCTACAAGGCTATTGAACTTCTCATAAATCTCCGCTTCTGCGATTGGGTCCAATGCACTGGCTGGCTCATCTAAGATAACCATAGAAGCCGTCTTATATAAAGCTCTTGCAATTGCAATCTTCTGTCCCTGTCCACCAGACATCTCAATGCCTTCTTCATCGTATTCTTTGCCGAAGCGACTTTCAATACCGTGGGAAAGCTCATCCACTTTTTCACGCAAACCAACTTCATCGATGAGTTCCTGTATTCGTTCTATCTGCGCATGCATTCCGGCAGCATTTTCCTTATCTGTCTTAGAATTTTGTTTGCCTACTTCATACACATCTTCACAAGCAATGTTCTCAGCTATCGTAAAGTTAAACAAACGATAATCCTGAAATACCGCAGAAATTGTATTCATATAAGATAGATACTCATAGTCATATATGTTTTTTCCGTTTACAAGAATTTCTCCACTGTCAGCCTGATACATACGACAAATCAGTTTCACCAAGGTGGATTTGCCTGCACCATTTAATCCTACGATAGAGATTTTCTCACCCTTATGGATTGCAAATGACACATCTTTAAGCACTGTTTTTTCTGCGTTTGGATATGTAAAAGTTACATTACGAAATTCCACGGTTTCAACTTCGCCTGTAAATGGTTCTTTTCCTGTCTGCTTGGTCTCTTCTGCCAAAGCCATAAACTCCATGTATGGATCTAAATATCCCATAAACTGGAGCATCATTACTACACTTGTGCCAAATTTTGTCACCATTGCTGAAAAATTAATTGCTGCAGAAACATACATCGTCAGTGCGCCAAGCGTCAACTGTGGTCCAAGAATTGTACTTACTGTACGGATTCCCACATAGCCATAACTAAAGGCTGCCACACCTTCACTGACCGCAGCCATTTGTCCCATGGCTTTTCCCATCTTAATTTGCATATTCTGGAACATATCACAGGTATCATTGGAAAATTTCACAATCCGCTGTGTAACCATAGGTTCCATGCCATACAAACGGATATCCTTTTGTGCTTCTTTGCCAATTCCAAGATTAAAATAGTAACCAAAACGACGGTTAACCGGAATAACCTCCTGCATAACATCCATCTGTACCTTGGATACTCTACTATATATCAATAATACAAGCACGATACTGATTGCTAATACAATCATTAATACCGGTCCTAAAGTAATAAGAATGGTAATAAGTCCAACCAGTGTCATTACATTGCTTAACAGCTCTGCAATGAAATAAATCAAATTTGCAATGGCATTTTGATTACTAATCGCAAACACCGCACGTTCCTTCAAATCCAGATAGGTTGGATTCTCCAGATAGGAATATTCCAGGTTCATGATTTTTTCAGACATAAGCTTCATCATGCCTTCTTGAACCTGTACGTCTTTAACACTGCTAAAACGCTTACCGATGTTGGAAAGCAGTGTCATTCCCACATTATTTAACACAATAAATCCTGTGTAAAACAGCAACACATTCACCCTTCTTTGATCCACAAGTTCATTTACGAGATACATTGGCAAAATAACATTAAGCAGAGCTTTTGTTGATTCACAGATTGCATTTAGCACCAAAATAATCAAATAGGATGGAGATACAGACCATGCCAGTTTTAGAAAATGTACTAATTTTTTCATGCCTCTACACCTCCTCCTGATAATATTTGCCTTGAATCACAAACATATCGTAATACTTGCCTTTTTTGTCCATAAGTTCCTCGTGATTTCCGTATTCCACAAGACCATCTGCGTCAAAAAGGGCAATCTTGTCGCAAAAACGAGTACTTGCAAGACGGTGAGATATGTACACCGCAGTTTTCCCTTCTACAAGCGTACTGAAATTCTCATAGATTTCTGCCTCTGCCAAGGCATCCAAAGCGGCTGTCGGCTCGTCCATAATAACCATTGGAGCATCCTTATATAATCCGCGGGCAATGGATAATTTCTGTCTTTCTCCTCCAGAGAAGTCGGTTCCATCCTCATCAATCACTTTTAACATCATCTGGTCTAAGCCTTTTTCAAAGCCTTTTACCTTATCCCATAAACCTACCTTTTCCAAAGCAGTTTGTATTTTTTCATCATCTGCCCCTTCTGCTGTACAGCTTACATTCTCTCGTAAGGTAAACGCCAACACGTTGACATCCTGAAATACCGCAGAATATAAATCATACAATTCTTGTTTCTGCAGCTTACGAATTTCCACGCCATTAATATAGATATTTCCCTCGGTTGGCGCAAAAAGTCCCGTCATAAGTTTCACCAAAGTGGACTTCCCTGCCCCGTTTACACCTACAATTGCCAGACGTTCCCCTGCATGAATGGTAAAATTCAAATCTGTAAATATATTTTTCTCAGTTCCTGGATAACGGAAAGTCACGTGGTCAAACACGATTTCCAGACTCTTATTCGCATACGCTCCCTGAAATACATCAGCTTTGGTTTTTTCACCTTCGGAAATAAGCGGTTCATCCAACAGTCTATAAAAATCATCTACATACTCGCCTTCATTCCATATGAAGGATAAATCCTGTCCGCATTCCAGCATAAGCGCCATAAGAGATGTAATCATTGTGACATACATGGTAAAAGAACTAACTGTCATACCATTCAAAACATTTTGAACCAAAATTCCATAAGTCAGCACATTGGAAACCAGCAAAGTCACAATGCCTGCCAGGCCTAACAGAAATTCCCTGTTTTTAATCTTTGCAAACAGTCTCACATAGGAGTTAATCTCCTGCTGGTAATTGGTCATAATTCGTTCTCTCAAGTTAAAGATACGAATGTCTTTTCCATAAGAAAAATCCTGTGTGGTTTTTTCGTAATAACCCGTTCTTCTTCGTGCCTTAGACAATTCTTCTTTCTTGGAATATTCGTAATCATGAGTGAGTTTCGAAGTCCACATAATTACCAATACATGAACCACCATGGAAATCAAAAGCACTGGACTTAAATATCCTGTCAATATAATCATTCCTATCAAAGTAAGAAACTTTGCTGGTGTCTGAGCCAATTTATAATATAGCCCTTCAATACCATTGGCGTTGTTATTTCCAGCATTCATACCTTTTTCGTAACGCTCAAAAAACTTCGCATCTTCGTGGTGGCAATAATCCATATTCTGTAGTTTCTTCGATAAGTCCCCAAGATAAAGCAAACGAATTCGCATCATTCGCGTTTCTATGAGACTCTTGAAATAGTTCATGGCAATTGCCAACGCTCCCGCCACTATAAAATATGCTACCATTGCTATAATCAACGGTGTAATCGCATTTTCACCATACTGTTCCACGATTCCGATAGCAATCTTAGGTAAAAACACTGCCATAAATGGGTAAATCGCGGCGATTATCGTATAAATAGCAATTCTGAGATACTGCTTTTTATCCTGCTCTGCCATATGTGTTAGCATACGCTTAATCACGGCAAACACGTTATAGTTTTTTTTCTCTTTCCTTTCTTCTTTCATTCCATATTGCTCCTAACATTTATTTCCTTTTTGAAGTCTATATATTTTTGGTCTCTGCGTCAATAGAACTTTGGTATGAGGTAAAAAAAGGATGCTAAGAAGTAATAAAAGCAACTCAAAACATATAGTATATAAAAAAGGATGAGTTCATCTATACTCATCCTAATTTTCTATATTAGATTAAAATATAACACCAACATATACTAATCATCAATTATAATTTCCCCACTGTAGTCAGTCATCAAATTTAACAAGCTCTTTATAATTGTACTTTTCCCACCCCCATTTTTTCCTTTAACTAAGATTATGTCGTTTTGTTGAATTGCAAATGATATATTATAGTCAAGAAACGAAGGATGATAATTATTAAAAACAATCTCTTTACACATATCTTTTACAACTTTACTTTCACTATTCACTTTAATAATCTCATCTATTCGACATCTGGACACATCATACATTTTTCGATTTTTAATGATATCAATTTCTGAAATAAACATACTTAATATCTGGTTCCCCAATAATAATATTATTAGTAACTCTGAAAGAGAAAAATCTGATATCTGCATTACTATTAAACCAATAAAACAAAGACCAAATTGAGATATCACTGCTACCATTTGAATCACTGCTTTATATACTTGTGCATTTTTTTCGCTCTGTGCACCAACATGATAATATTGCACATTATATTGATGTATCCTTTTAATAAAATAATCATTTCTAAAAAACCAAGTCTTCTTAAAATTTGAAAAAATATCATAATAAACCTCTTCAATTTTTTCTTCTATTTCCAATGTGTTTAAATAGTTTTTTGAAAAAATCATACCAAAATAATGAGGAATACACGTTTGTAAAAGCCCAACTATAAAAAGTGTTATCAAGAAAATAGGACTTATAACATAAATGTATGTACCAAATATAACTATCGCTATAAGATTTGTAATAAATGTTATAACGCCATAATTCTCATACTCAACACAGTAGAGCACATCATTTTCAAAAATTTTGGAAATTCTTGTCTCGTCTTTCTCATTTTGCGGAAAATAAAAATAGCTATTTATGATATTCTTTTTGATTTTATCAACGAGTCTAATTTTCTCTAGAGCGTAAAAATGTAAGCACAAAAATCCCACTATACATGATAGAATAAACACGATTAAATTTATTACCTGCACAGATCCCATAAATACATTATCAATCAAATGCGAAAAAAACACTGTCGATATTGCTAATATTATATTTCCTAAACCTATATACACTCTACTTCTTGTATTATGCATTTGCATATTCAAAAATCTCCATCCTGTTCTATCAATTTTAATGTTGGGCAAATCTCCGTCAACTCAATTTTTTCAGCCTGAAGTTCTTCTTTCCATCGTTTTAAATTAGTTTTCATTTCTCTGAATTTTTCTATTGTAAAAATTGTTTCTATTTCATCAGTTATATTCCCTAACTTAAACAAATCTGAGGGGAAAAACGCACATGGTAAAATCTCTCCATATTCGTTTATAATCCATTTATAATATCCACAATGAAAGTATACTCAAACAACAAATAGAGATAAATAACGTAACCATAGAAATTTTTTCAACTAATAGTAGAATCATATCGCTGCATATGTGACTATTCCATATATTATACATAGAACAAAGAATCTCGCATGCGAGATTCTCCGCGCCCGAGCGGTATTGCGCAGCAATTAAATTCCTCTCCGCGAGGTGCGCATCCTTAGCGGAGCGTTTTTTTCGTCATAGGAATTTCCTATGACGCAAAAAAGAGAGTGTCTTTCGACACTCTCTCATGATTACTGCATAATATCTACAATAACTTTCTTGTCTTCTTTTGAGGCTGCGGCTTTTACAACGGCACGGATTGCTTTTGCAATGCGTCCCTGTTTGCCGATTACTTTGCCCATGTCTGACTGTGCAACGCGTAATTCCAAAACGATTGCCTTATCGTTCTCTGTTTCTGTAACAACAACTTCATCTGGACAATCAACTAAGGATTTAGCAATTACTTCTACTAATTCTTTCATTGCGTTACCTCTCAAATCTTATTTTGTGATACCTGTTGCTTTGAAGATTCTTGCAACTGTTTCTGTTGGCTGTGCTCCGTTTGCTAACCATTTCTTAGCAGCTTCTTCATCTACATTGTAAGCAGATGGTGTTTTCATTGGATCATATGTTCCGATTTCATCGATGAAACGTCCATCTCTTGGTGATCTTGAATCTGCTACGATAATTCTGTAGAAAGGTGCTTTCTTCTGTCCCATTCTTCTTAATCTGATTTTTACTGCCATTTTTGTTTCCTCCTAGAAAATAGATTAATTGTTTTATTGTTTATTTAAACTGCTCATATGAACTATTTTGCTTCTATATTCGATAGTCAGCAGTTTTATACATAATATTGTTTGTGGTTAGAATGGGAATCTGCCCATTCCACCGAATCCGCCTCTTTTACCACGTTTTCCGCCGAACATTCCCGGCATTTTCTTCATCATCTTCTGCATCTGCTCAAACTGCTTTACCAGTCTGTTTACTTCTGCGATATCCACACCTGCTCCCTTTGCAATACGATACTTACGACTTGGATTCATAAGCTTTGGATTGCTTCGTTCTTCCGGTGTCATGGAATAGATGATTGCTTCGGTACGAGCCATCTGTTTCTCCGCAGCATCTGTATCGATGTCAGGCATCTTATTTCCCATACCCGGCATCATTCCGGGCATCATGCCCATCATAGCGGATACGCCGCCCATCTTCTTCATCTGCTTCATGGATTCTAAGTACATCTCGAAGTCAAACTGATTCTTGCGCATCTTCTGCTCAAGCTTCTTGGCTGCTTCTTCATCAATGTTCTCCTGTGCTTTCTCAATCATGGTAAGCACATCACCCATACCAAGGATTCGGGATGCCATTCTATCCGGATAGAACTGCTCCAAATCCGAAAGCTTCTCTCCCATACCTGCATAGAGAATTGGTTTTCCGGTTACGGCTCTGATAGAAAGAGCTGCACCGCCTCGGGTATCACCATCTAACTTGGTAAGTACCACGC
>CAYPAM010000086.1:0-7548 GCA_964408715.1 uncultured Lachnobacterium sp. | reverse complement strand
AAGAGAACAGTTCGCACCAATCGCATCTGCGCCCATGCCCTCTAGCATAGCCACCATAGCTGCCGGGTTGGCTCCTGTCATAAGCTTTCCGTCCTCGCCATAGGCATTGGAAACAATGACCGGAAGGTCGCTGTTTTCCTTTGCCGCAAGAAGAGCCGCTTTGGTCTCGTAGCTGTCGTTCATGGTCTCAATCAGGATTAAATCTGCACCGTATTTTACACCCAATTTCACGGTTTCGGCAAAAACAGAAACCGCATCCTCAAAATCCAAATCGCCCAATGGTTTTAACAGCTTCCCTGTTGGACCTATATCTAGCGCGATAAACTTGTCCTTTTTCGCGATGCTTGTATCTGCGCTACTTTGTTCCTGCGCCGCCATCGCATTCTCAAATGCAGCCTTGATGATTGCCTCTAGTTCCTCCGGGGAAAACTTTAGAATATTAGCGCCAAATGTATTGGTACAGACAACGTTACTGCCCGCATCATAATAATCCTTATGTATTTGGGTGATTACCTCCGGATGCTCTATATTCCAGCGCTCTGGGTATTCTCCGGGCTTTAACCCCCTTGCCTGAAGCAGAGTACCCATGCCACCATCTAAATATACAATATTATTTTTTAAATATTCTCTAAAAGTCATCACACACCTCTATACACACAATCTGTTTTCTCACATATAACACATTTACTTGCTTTGTTCTGATTTGAAACGTCTATACATTTTTCACCATCTGCATTCGTCTGCCCTTCCTTCAGTCCCACAAAAGCAGTAACGGATTTGGACGGTGACATAAGCAAACTATCATTTAATGAAAGTCCTATCCGTTTCGAGCAATCCAGAAGTCTAAAAAAATCCTTCTGCGTCTCAAGCGGCAGGTCCCCATAACCCGGGCTAAAACGCGGCTTGACAGACATCCCCTTTTCCTTAGCTACATCCTCACAAAAGGCATCACACAGCGCCTCTATCCGCTCTGCACCAATCGCCTGCAGCAGTAACGCCTTTGACGGAGAAAGACGACTATACTTTGCAATCATTCTGTCTATCTCCACTCCAATTGTCGCCGCAAAAAGGATTACGCTTTTGCAATCCTGCAGATTCCGGGAGAGACTTTGGGATTCTAACGTAAAGCTTCCAAAATCACAAACTCCATCTAAAACCGTAACCGGCAGCTTTAGATAGCACACCCTGTAAGTCAGCTTGTCCCTCACTTCTTCTACAGAAGCGCACAAAAGCTGTAAGAGTGCATCATCAGGACTCTTACAGCCGGCATATCTTAAAATTTCTTTTTCACAAAACGATGGTTCGTTGTAGTTCTTGGTTATAATACTTACATTCATTTTCCTAAAATATCAGAGAGGTTACTCTGAATCTTCTCTGCAACATCTGGTTTATTCATGGAGTATACATGAACATTTGCTATATTATTGGCATACAAATCGATAATCTGATCCGTGGCATAAGCAATTCCAGCCTGCTTCATCGCAGCAGGATCAGAGCCAAACTTGTCAGCAAGACTCTTAAATCTCTGTGGCATAAAGGAACCGGAAAGCTTAATTGCTCTTTCTATCTGATTTGCGTTAGTGATAGGCATAATTCCCGGAATAACCGGAACCGTAATACCTGCCTCACGAATCTTGTATAGGAAATTGTAGAAAAGGTTGTTATCGAAAAACATCTGGGTTGTCAGGAAATCACATCCCGCATCCACCTTTTCCTTCAAACGCTTAATATCATCCTTTTGCGTGATACTTTCTGGGTGCACCTCTGGATAGCAGGCACCACCGATACAGAAATCCGTATCCGCAGCCTTTAGTTCCCGGATAAGCTCAATCGCATGCTGATAGTCCCAGTTGCTTCTATCTGCATTCTCAAGTCCCGCTGGAATATCACCCCTTAATGCCATAACATTCTCAATCCCGGCAGCCTTCATCTCCTGTATCTTCTGCTGAACCATTTCTTTGCTGGAAGACACACAGGTAAGATGCGCCAGAGTTGGAACACCATATAATTTATGGATATTCTGGGCAATATCAAGCGTGTATTTACTGGTTCCACCGCCTGCGCCGTATGTAACACTCATAAAAGCCGGGCAAAGCTTTGCTATCTCCTCTGTTGCAGCTTTCACACTTTCAAAGCTTGTCTCTGTTTTCGGTGGAAAAACTTCAAAGGATAGTGATAATTTTTCCTGAGTAAGTAATTCTATAATTTTCATCTGTTCTTTTCCTTTTTCTAATGGTCGCAATAAATTATACTCCAATTAGATAGGTCTATCAAGTACTCAAGCTTCATAATTTACAGAAAGTAAAAGGGCTATCGCTCTGCGATAGCCCCTTCTACTAAGGTGCAACGTATTCAAATGTAACCTGAATTGATGTAATCTGTGAAAATGCTGATGGGTCAACAACCATTGCTGTTGCATCCTCCGGCGTTCCATCGATGGTTCTTGCTTCGTCTGGCACTTTATCTACCCACTGATTGTATAAGTTTACACGAGTACAAATCTGGTTATCTGCAGTTGTAAATGGTTCTCCCGTTAAGGTATATGGTTCTCCATTGATTAATACCTCTTTGATTACCATATAGTATCCCGGATAGAGAATCTCACCATTCGCCAGACCAACTGCTGAGAACGAGAAGCCTGTATCACAGCCACCTGCTGCTCCTGTAAAATCAAGAGATACGGTGTAGGTGCCAGCACCTGTAACCTCAGCGTCTGTTGCTACAACACCACCTGTTGCAGAATCTGGAGAATAGGTATCTCCTACGCTATAGGTTGTGTTATATCCGCTCCACATAATCCATGCGTGAGCGCCTTCTGCCTGAATTGCTTCCATATCAATGCTTAATTCACGCTCGGAAGCTGCCGCACTAATTGCAGCATTAACACGCGCCTCTGCTGCCGCAATCAAATCCTCTCTTGCAGATTCCAATTCTTTGGCATAGCTGTTTGCTGCAAAAAGAGCTGCAAGCTCAGAATCTGTCACTTTGCAATCGGTTTTGCTATAGAAATCACCACGGTCCCAAAGAACTGGACACAAGTTATACTGTGTACAAATATCAAGGAACGCAGATGTAAATGCCAGTGTATTGTTCTTCAATTCGCCGGTGCTTGTAGGCAATGCACCATATTCGCCGACGATTACGCCAACGCCTGCTTCCGTGAATACAGACATAGAACCAAGTGCGCGTCTAAGTGTATTATACTCGCTCTTGATACCCCAATCACACTGTTCCTCTCCACCACAGTAGTTCCATGGATCATAGTAATGAACAGAAACCATAAGCTTATTTTCTACGGTATCCGTTGGCATTACAAAACGGCTATCGCGAGTATCGCTAATATTCGTATTGTAACCAGCAATTAATAAGAAACGGTTTTCATTCACTCCGCCAAGGGAGCGAATGGTATCTACGAATTTCTGATTGATTGCATTGGTTGTCTCATAACATTCATCCTCAGATAAACTACCCGAATCTACACACTGGTCTCTGTCGTTTAATCTGTCACCAAGCTCTTCGTTACCAGATTCAAAAATCAAATATCCACTGTAATCCTTGAAGTATGTACCAATCTGTGTCCACATAGATACATACATCTTCATTGCTTCATCTCTTGTTTCCTGTGTGGCAGAACCAAACTTACCCCACCAGCCACCATCCCAGTGGTCATTGATAATAACATACATCTGCGCATCAATTGCCCAGTTAACAATTTCAGCAACACGGTCTAAATATTTCTGGTCGATGGTATAATCACCGGTCTCATAAGCCATCATGTTGGTCCAAGCAATAGGAATGCGAATGGTATCAAAACCAGCCGCTTTCATACCCTGAATCATTTCCTGTGTTGTCACCGGCTGACCCCAAGCGGTCTCGTATGCCTTTGTGCTTGCACTTGTTCCAAGTGAAGTGTGTCCATAGGCCTCCATGGTATTACCAAGGTTAATACCATTTCCCATATGTGTAACTGCCTCTACGGCAGTCAGTGTTAATGGATCAACGCTTGTCTCATTTCCGTCAGTATCATTACTGCCACAGCCTGCAAGAAGTGTGAACGCCATCGTACATGCAAGTGCACATGATAAGATACGTTTTAACATATTCTTTTTCATTTCTAACCCTCCGTTTTCTCGCCTTTTAAGCTTTTTCAATTGTAACATGTGGCTTTTAAATAAAGTATCCAAATTTTTTGACATAAATAACTGTAAAATCTCGACAAATGTGTTAAAATGCTAGAAAACCCACTTGTATATTACAGACACAAGTCGAAAGGAATAAAAACATATGGCAGGTTCATCATTTGGCAAATATTTTAAAATCACAACCTGGGGCGAATCTCATGGAAAAGGCATCGGCGTTGTGGTAGACGGCTGTCCGGCCGGACTCCCACTCTGCGAAGAGGATATTCAGGTCCTCTTAGATCGTAGAAAACCGGGTCAATCCAAGTTCACAACTCCACGCAAGGAAAGTGATACTGTGGAAATCCTTTCCGGCGTATTCGAAGGAAAAACCACTGGTACGCCTATCTCTATGGTTGTATGGAATGAAAATCAGCGTTCCCAGGACTATGGCGATATCGCCACCTACTATCGTCCGGGGCATGCAGATTATCCTTTTGATGAAAAGTATGGCTTCCGCGATTACCGCGGTGGTGGACGTTCGTCCGGGCGCGAGACAATCGGACGCGTAGCCGCAGGCGCGATAGCCATCAAGCTATTACATGAAATGGGAATCGAATTCCTTACCTATTCGGAATCTATTGGTCCTGTGAAGGTAGATGCATCCCGCTTTGATGCAGCAGAAATCAACAATAACAAGCTCTATATGCCGGACGCCGTTGCTGCCGAGGAGGCTTCTGAATATCTGGAAAAATTAATGGCAGAGAAAAACTCCTGTGGCGGTGTAATCTACTGTGAGGTTACTGGCCTTCCTGTAGGTCTTGGCGAACCCGTCTTTGATAAGATTGACGCTAACCTTGCAAGGGCTATGTTCTCAATTGGCTCTGTGAAAGGTTTTGAGATTGGAGATGGTTTTAATGTGGCGAGAGCTACTGGTTTGGAGAATAATGATGCGTTTTGTGTTGCTGATTCTCGTGCTTCCGCTTCAGGCTCTTGCAATAACAAAATCGCTAAGGCAACAAACCACTCTGGCGGAACCCTTGGGGGAATGACAGACGGCGCTCCACTTACTATGCGTGTGGCCATTAAACCTACTCCTTCTATTGCTTCGGTTCAGAAGACAGTGAATAAAGATGGGGAAGAAATTGAAATTGAAATCCAAGGACGCCATGACCCAATTATTGTACCTAGGGCTGTGGTTGTTATAGAGGCAATGGCTGCGATTACCATTCTCGATGCGGTGCTGGAGAATATGGGAAGCAGAGTGGATAAGATTTTAGAATTTTATAAATAATTTTAAGCCAGTGACTTTGAATCGTCACTGGCTTATTTTATGCAACTTTATATTATTGTATCTCAGCACGTAATGCTTGCACCTGTTCAATTGGAAGTCCAATCTTCTCTGCAATCACTTCATCTGAGAGCACGTCAAGCAAGTTCTTGGCATTTGCAAGTTTATTTGTTTCTATACCTTTTTCTATACCTTGTTCCATACCTTGTTCCATTCCCTCTATTCTGCTGTCTTCCATCAAATCCTTAATCGCCTGACACATATCTGCTTTACCTCCATTCATCTGGTCGTCTTTTACACCTATTAATTCCTTTGAATTCGTATATTTAGATACCACATCGTAAGCCTCTTCATCCATTTCATGATAGTATGGATTATTCTCTACCAGCTCTAATAACTTCTTTTTATCATCTGCATAACGCAAAAAATCAAAAACACACCTTACATCTGTAGTGAACATACTCGTATCCCCTAATCTACGTATATCAATGATGTTCACCGGATAATCCCCTATCATACTTCTAAGTTTATCTGGAATTTCAGAAAAATCAAGTATATCGTGAAAAAATTACCATAAGGTTGCATTTATCATTTGTATCTGTTATGATACTTTTATCAACAGATGATGTATATAGAAATCATCTGCAAGGTTATACATTACTATATTTATTATTTTATCGCGAGTCTATCGTATGGCAGGAGGCCATACACCTCTAGTTTGATTTCTACCCACATCTTGAGAGATTTATTCGGGACGAATTCCAATTAGAAAGTACAATTGAATAGCAGAAAGAAATTTACGTAAACCATTGTTTGTTGCACATTTTTCCCGTATAATTCTTGTAGAGGATTTTCTATAGTGTTTACAGAAGGGAGACTATGGGAGATACCAAAGAGTTGTGGCAAGTAGAAGATGCCGCACTAAAAACCTCAATGCAATTTTTTGCTGATGAGTTACTGCCTTACTTCAATATTGAAGGCAAGGTCGTCGGATTTGGTCCGACAGAATTAGTTCATTTGGAGCTACAAAAACTATTTCAAGATTTCAATCTTGTTATGGACGACGGAACCTGGAAACATTTCGAGTTCCAAAGTACGGATGGCGGAATCAAGGATTTGAAACGTTTCCGTTCTTACGAAGCACTTACCAGTTACCAACACGATGTTGATGTCTACACGTATGTACTTTATTCTGGAGAAATTAAAAATCCGAAAACTGAATTCTCCACCGGACTAAACACATATCGTGTACATCCTATAATTATGAAAGGAAAACGCGTCGAGGAAGTTTTTGATAATATCAATGCGAAACTTCAAGCAGGACAACCACTTACCAAAGAGGATTTGGTCCCACTAACGCTCTGCTCTCTTATGGGTGGTGATATGCCACAAAAAGACCGAGTGGTTCAGGCATTGGCTATTACAAGACTTGCCCGGGATATAGTCCCTGAGGCAGACAAAATCGAGGCGGTGGTATATGCCATGGCAGAAAAATTTTTAGATTCAGTTACAACAGAACAATTGAAGGAGGCTGTGGGGATGACAAGATTAGGACAGATGATGTATCAGGACGGTGTTGAGGCTGGGCTTGCACAAGGTATGGAGTGTGGAGCGGAAACCACTAAAATAGCGATTGCTCAAAACCTTGTCGGACTACTTACAGATGAGCTCATCTCTAAACACGTTGGATTACCTTTGGAAACAGTAAAAGAATTGCATAATAAACAATAACACCTATTTAAAAAGCCTGTGACCAGATTGATCACAGGCTTTTACTATATACTATCTATTTTAGTCTAACGCAATTGCGGTATCCTCTTCCTGACGTCTCAAAATATCGTACTCATCTAATTCCATTCCAAGGTCCACATAGAATACCTGCTGTGGATGTGGACAAGATTCCATCTCCTGACCTTTTTCGTCCACAAGACGACGAACGGTTACTTCGATGTTATCTCCATTTGGTTTCATAACTTCAATCACTTCTCCAACAGAGAACTTGTTACGCTGCTCAATACGATAGAGACCATCCGCATTCTTAGGTCCAACAATACCAAGGTATGTATAACCTTTTTCATAAGTATTGTTGTCATATATCTGTGTTTCCTCAGAAGGTTTGCCATAGAAGAAACCGGTTGT
>CAYPAM010000085.1:0-7567 GCA_964408715.1 uncultured Lachnobacterium sp. | reverse complement strand
GACCACCGGACATCTGGCTTGGCTTCTTATACAACTGATTGCCAAGTCCAACCTGCTCTAACGCTTCCTTTGCACGTCTCTTACGTTCTGCTCTGGATACACCGGTCAGTGTAAGCGCCAGCTCTACGTTTTGCAATACGGTCTGATGTGGAATCAGATTATAGCTTTGGAAAACAAATCCAATCGAATGATTTCGATATGTATCCCAGTCTCTATCCTTGAAATCCTTGGTCGAACGACCATTGATAATCAAGTCACCAGAGGTGTATTTATCTAATCCACCAATGATGTTCAACAACGTTGTTTTACCACATCCGGACTGTCCTAAAATAGAAACGAATTCATTTCTACGAAACTGCAAATCGATGCCCTTTAAGGCATGCACAATGCCGTCACCGGCTGGATAATCTTTTTTAATTTGCTTTAATTCTAGCATGTTAATCCCTCCTAAAATCTATACTCATCTATATTACATGATTTCTTTTACAATTCAACCAAAACATGGTATATTTAATATATATTTAAGACACTTTAAATGTTTTTTATTTTTCAAAGGAGGAAGCTATGTTATTTGTTAGAACAGAAGAACTAAGGCCTGGCATGCGACTTGCAAAACCAATCTACAACAAAAACGGCGTTCTCCTCTATGAACGCAATTCCCGACTTACGATTCCCGGAATCAACAGCGTGCGTAACTTCGGCTTAATCGGCATCTACATTCTTGAACCAGCCGAACCTGTTCCGCCATTTTCCAGAGAAGACTTAGAATATGAACAGGCGCAGACCGTGTATACGTTCAAGCTGCGTGATATTTATGAGAAAATATACAAGCGCGTGACTCCTGACAAATTGCCTGCCCTTGTAGATGATGTCCTCATGCGATATGGAGCACTTTCACACCGCGTAAACTTCAATCAGAATCTTCGAAGCGCAGATGACTTTATGTATAAGCACGCAATCAGCACAGCTATCCTGACCACGCTCATCTCCCAGCACATTAAGATGACCGATGAGAATCGACAGGCATTGATTGCCGCAACCTTATTATATGGCTTTGGCTACCGTTCTGTTCCACGCAATATCTTAGAAAAGGTTACAGAACTTACCAAGACAGATTCAGCTATCGTACAACGCTCTTTGGAAAAGGGCGTAGCCTACCTCCGCAATTACCACGAGGAGTTCCCATTTCTTCCAAAAGCACTTTCGGTTGTAGAGTACCATATCCTCTCATCGAATCCGGAGCGCAAGCCGGAACATCCTTCTGAGGAGATTCTTCTTCTGGCGGAGATTCTGCGCGTGGCACAACAGTTTGACCTGCTTACCGGAATGAGCCTTGGGCATGCGCCAGAATCTGAGATTCTTGCCATGAACTATTTACGCCTGCATCCAGAGATGTATAACGAAACTATCGTAGCGATTCTGGCTCAGTGTATCCATATCGTGCCTGCTGGCGCAAGCGTTGACTTATCTACGAAGGATAAAGCCATTGTTCTTGTCGAAAATCCTCGCGAATACCTAAAGCCTGTCATCCTTCGATTGAGCGATAACCGCTTATATGATTTAAGCGATCCAGAGGTGGCTCGCAAAATCCAAATCATTGATATCATGAAGACGATGGACAACCGCGTTGAGATTGACGAAAATACCTTGAAGCAATTCAAAGCGGACGCACGCATCATTGAGATGACCAATCGCATTCTAAAGAGATAACTCTTATATATACCACAACATAAATGCAATACCGATAATCGTTGCAAGCAGGAAACACCCTGCAATTGCACCCACGATAACCATTACAGGCACATGCTTTTTCTGAAAGAGCTGTGCCTGTTTGCATGATGCCGACATGGTTACGAATGGCACATGCATATTCTGCTGTGGGTTTACCAATGTAAATCCTTTTTTCTTAAAGTACATACTCGTCCAGGCAGGTGTGGCATTCAAAAAGACCTGTTCTTTTCCCATGCTTTCTCTCGCATACAACTGCATTGTGGTAAGCAACGAGCTGCCATATCCTCTTCGGAAACACTGTGGCAGGATATACAGCATGGTAATCATGCCATCGGACTGCATTCCGGACACGCCTACCATCTGTCCCTGCTCAAAAGCACCCCAAACAATGAGTTTTGCTTCTTTATGCAACATCATCAAATTCTCTGCGGTAAGATATTTTTCTACAAATTCAATCGTCTGTGGAAATTCCATGCGGTACTTCACACAGTTGTCAAATACATATCGCGATAATCCGGCTGCATTTGCCAGCTCTGTTTCCTGTAAAATTCTAATTTCCATATTTCCTCACAATCCTTCTTCTACATTCCTTCTTCCAGCAATCGGTCACATAGACCGCTATATCGCTTCAATTGGGAATTGTTATTAACCATAGTATAAAAGATTTCCTCATTTCCTACAATAGTAACACATTTTTTTGCTCTCGTAACTGCCGTATATAAGAGATTTCGATTCATCAGCATCCTAGGTCCCTGGAATAACGGAATGACAACCGCAGGATATTCCGAGCCTTGTGATTTATGAATGGTAATCGCATAGGCAAGCTCTAGCTCCTCCAGCAGCTTGAAGGGATATTCCACCATTTTGCCTTCATCAAAGGATACCGTTAATGTCTCTGCAAAGAAATTGATTTCTTCGATAATTCCGGTGTCACCATTGAAGATTCCGGTTCCCTTATCAATACACAAACCATACTTGCTTCGAATCTCCCATTCGAGCTGATAGTTATTCTTAACCTGCATTACCTTGTCCCCTTCACGGAAGATTGTTCCGCCATATTCTTTTTCCCGTTTTGATGGCGACTCAGGATTCAAATACATTTGCAGGATGTTGTTGAGGCGCTCCACTCCGAGTAGTCCCTTACGCATCGGGGTCAAAACCTGAATATCATACTCGGTTGCATCTACGAATTTTGGCAGTTTTTGCTTGATAAGCTGAAGTGTTACCTGAATGATTTTATCTGCCTCGTAGCGTTTTAGGAAAAAGAAATCCATACTCTTATTATCAAGCACAACCTCTTCTCCATTGTTGATTTTATGCGCATTTACAATAATATCACTGGTACTTGCCTGACGGAAAATCTTATTGAGCTTGACCGTGTGGAACTGCTCCGAATCAATGATGTCCTTTAGGACTGCGCCCGGTCCCACACTTGGAAGCTGGTTTACGTCTCCTACCAGAATCAGACGCGTTCCGGCTAAGACCGCCTTCAAAAGTGCATACATCAGCGTAATGTCAACCATCGACATCTCATCAATGATGATAACATCTGTCTCTAATGGATTCTTCTCATTTCTTTCAAAACCGCCTGTACCTTCTGCACCACCGTTGACTTCCAGCATACGGTGAATCGTGCGCGCCTCAAATCCGGTTGTCTCGCTCATACGCTTAGCCGCACGTCCTGTTGGTGCTGCAAGAAAAATGTCCAGACCTTCCATCTCAAAATAACGAATAATCGTGTTGATGGTTGTCGTTTTACCTGTACCAGGGCCGCCTGTGATAATAAGAAGTCCATTGCGCACAGCCTCTTTTACTGCGCACATCTGCTGCTCATCTAACTCAATCTGCGTCTGCTTCTCGATACGTTTGATACGTTTCTCGATAGTCTCATCTGATACCTCATAACGAACATCCAACTGTTTTAACATAGACGCGGTATTGGCTTCCATGAAGTAATAGGTGGATGCAAAAATTTGAGTCTGCTCCCCCTTCTGGCACATGCGAAGCTTTCTGTCCATCGCCAGATTCATGTAATGCTTCTCGATATGCTCACCCTCGACTTCTAGAAGCTGGCTGCATCTGTCGGTCAGCTCTTCCATTGGAAGATAGGTGTGCCCCTCCGAAGCCGCCTGTTGTAGCGCATACAGAATTCCGCTTCGGATACGAAAATCCGAATCTGTACGGATTCCGACGCGGCTTGCGATTTCATCTGCCGTCTTGAAGCCTACACCCTCGATATCCTCTGCCATCTGGTATGGATTTTCCTTGAGCACACTGTATATCTGTTGACCGTAGGTGTTATATATTTTCACTGCGAGATTCGTGTTGATACCATATTGCTGCAGGAAAATCATCGCCTGTCGCAAGTCCTTTTTCGCATTGACCTGGTCTGCGATTTCCATAGCCTTTCGCTCACTGATGCCTTTTATCTCGGCAAGGCGTTCGGGCTCTTCTTCAATAATGCGGAAGGTATCCTTTTTGAATCGGCGAACAATGCGCGCTGCAAGTGCGATACCGATTCCCTTGATAGCCCCTGAGCCTAAGTAACGCTCTATGGCGATTTCGTCCTCTGGTGCTTTTTCCTCGAACGAGGATACCTTGAACTGTCTGCCATAGGTTGGGTGCTCTGTGTATTCACCCTTTGCCTCGATATTCTCGCCCTCTACAATGTCAGAAAAGACACCTACGCAGGTAATCTCCTCTTCCTCACAAATAAGTTCGAGCACCGTATATCCATTTTCTACATTTCTATATATAATGTGGTCTACATAACCCTTGATTGTTTCCAAGTAAATTCTCCTTATATTTCACCATGCATGGTCACGGATTGAAAAAGACCACTACACCGGATCGTATAGTGGTCACAAGCTTATTCTTCTTCAACTTTGGCAGCTACGCTTCCCGAAGCTTCGGCACTAACTGTCGATACATCCACGGTTGGGATATTGTAGTTACGCTTCATCTGCTCGAATAACTGCTGTGTCAATCCATCTCCAACTTCCTCTAATAACATGTCTGCGATATCCTCAATCGCATAATCCATGAAAGTATCTGTGTACTGAGAAGCCATGGATGATTCTTCATCGTCATCGGTAAATGTTTCTTTTACCTGCTTGATAATCTGTTCTAAGAAATAGGACTCAAAATCTTTTAAGACCTCTAATAATTCCTCTTCTGTTGAGCTGGAAGATAAGCTATTGGCTGAGCTTGTTAATGAGTTGGCTCTATTGGAAGAAGCACTCGTGGTCGCATTCGCCGTTGTCTGATCTAACATAGAAGACAGTCCACTAACGTCCATCATCAAACCTCCTTATCTTATCTCTTTAACTCATTTGCTGTCTGCAACATTGAATCTGCTGTCTGAATTGCTTTTGAGTTCATTTCATACGCACGCTGCGCGATAATCATGTTAACCATTTCGTCTGCAACCTGTACGTTTGAACCTTCTAAGTAATACTGGCTCACCTTGCTTGTTGTAGTACCATTGGTTCCTTCAAGCATTGCGTTACCGGATGCTGCTGTTTCCTGTAATCTGCTAAATGATAACTTTTCCAGACCAGATGGATTATTAAACTGATAGATAGCAAACTGCTGATTCAGTCCAATATACTCTCCGTCCGGAGTCTGATAACCAATCTCGCCGCTCTGCTGGAATACCATCTGCTCCGCACTTACGTTGGCTGGAACATAGATAGCGTTGCCTTCTCTATCGAGCACTGGGCATCCTTCTACGTCAGTAAGAAGTGTGTTGCCATATGCATCTACTGCCCATGTGAAGTTACCATTTCTTGTATAATATGTTTCTCCATCTACTCCACGAATTGCGAAGAAGCCGTCACCTTCAATCGCAAAATCTGTTGCACTATCGCTGGCATTCAAAGAACCCTGCGTATACATAGAAGTAGTGGAAGCTACTCGTACACCAAGACCAACCTGTGCACCTACCGGCTTTTCTTCTCCATTTGCAGAAGTTGTTTTGGTCTGAAGTGTCTGATATAACAAGGACTTGAACTCTGTTCTTGCTGTTTTATATCCGTTTGTGTTTACATTGGATAAGTTGTTTGCGATTGTATCAACATTTGTCTGGCTGGCCTTCATTCCTGTAGCCGCTGTGTATAACGATCTCATCATAATGTATAGTCCCCCTTAGAATTACTGTACCTTACCAAGCTTCACTGTTGTAGCAAGTGTCTCGTCGATAGAAGTGATTACCTTCTGTCCTGCTTCATACGCTCTCTGGATAGCAATCATATTCACCATTTCGTCAACGACGTTTACGTTGGAGGTCTCCAACATACCCTGGTGAACATTTGCGCCAGACGCTACAATCACACCACCTTCTACAAGGTTGTACAGGTTTTCTCCGTATTTCTCGATATAATCGTAATCTTCCACATCGATAATACCAATATCACCGACTAATTCATCATTCTGATAGATATATCCTGTCGCATCTACGGCAAATGACATATTTGGCTCAATGCGAACATAATTTGCTTCACTCGGATCCGAATTCATCGCACCTGTTGTATTTAATACATAGTCGCCATCCGTTGTTCTCAGATAACCATTGCTGTCTACTACAAAGCTACCGTCTCTTGTGTACTTCACTGAAGTCTCACCTGCTTTGTTGGTAAAAGCAATTGCAAAAAAACCCTCTCCATCCAATGCGAAATCCGTTTCTTTATCGGTTACTTCAAAGCTTCCTGATTCCCAATTGGTATACACCTGACCCAAATGAGTTACTAAGGACATTTCACCGATTGTCTTAGGGAGGCCATAATCTGAGGTATCTTTAATCTTAATTGCCAGTTCATCGGCAAATGTGCGGGATGTTGTGCCTTCTTTCTTGTACGCAGTTGTGTCTGAATTGGCAAGATTGTTGGCTAATACATCCAAGCGATTCATTTCATTTACCATCCCGGTGTGGGCGGTATATAACCCCTTAATCATATATAGCTCCTTCCTTCGTACTTCTTATTGCTTTTGTTACTATTGCTTCGGTTACTATTCGTCGCGTTTTCCTGCTAAGAACTCTACGTATTTTCCTGTACCTACCGCAACACATGTCATTGGCTGCTCTGCAGTCATTGTGTTGATACCGGTACGGTCTTCGATTAATTCTTCCAAACCTCGAAGCAACGCGCCACCACCAGTAAGAACGATTCCTCTGTCTGCAACATCGGCTGCAAGTTCAGGTGGAGTCTTTTCAAGTACAGAGTGTACAGCTTCTACAATCTGAAGAGTTGGCTCGCGAAGTGCTTCCTCTGTCTCTTCGGAACTAATGCTGATAGTTCTTGGAAGACCAGTTACCAGGTTACGTCCTCTTACATCCATCACTCCGTTCTGAGCCATTGGATAGCATGTCCCAATCTTAATCTTAAGATCTTCTGCTGTTCTCTCACCGATAAGCATGTTATGTTTCTTACGCATGTAACGTACGATAGCTTCATCAAAATCATCACCAGCAATCTTGATAGATGTACTTACTACTGTTCCACCTAAAGAGATAACTGCAATATCTGTTGTACCACCACCGATATCTACGATCATATTTCCACATGGTCTTGAGATATCAATACCTGCACCAATTGCTGCTGCGATTGGTTCTTCAATAATCTCTACCTCACGAGCACCTGCCTGATAAGTAGCATCCTCTACTGCCTTCTTCTCAACTTCTGTTGCACCACTTGGTACACATACGCTGATACGTGGCTTACGGAAGGTTCTCTTACCAAGTGCCTTCTGGATAAAATACTTAATCATTTTCTCTGTTACAGTATAATCAGAGATAACGCCCTGACGAAGAGGACGAACTGCAACGATGTTGCCAGGT
>CAYPAM010000084.1:0-7655 GCA_964408715.1 uncultured Lachnobacterium sp. | reverse complement strand
GGCGATAAGCAGGCAGCACGTGAGCTGATGCAGGCAAACGATGTGCCGACTGTTCCGGGCTCGAAGGGTCTGGTTGCCACCGTAGAGGAAGCCATTGCGGTAGCCGAAGAGGTAGGATATCCGGTGCTGATTAAGGCGTCTGCCGGTGGTGGTGGCAAGGGAATGCGACGTGCTTATAATGATGAAGAGCTGGAGCAGGCATTTGAGACCGCGAAGGCAGAGGCGAAGGCAGCATTCGGAGATGATAGCATGTATGTGGAGAAGCTGATTGTCAATCCGCATCATATCGAATTTCAGATTCTTGCTGACAAGCATGGCAACGTCACCTATCTGGGAGAGCGTGACTGCTCCATCCAGAGGAGAAATCAGAAGCTTCTTGAGGAGTCACCGTCATGGGCGCTAAAGCCGGACCTTCGCAAAGCCATGGGCGAGGTTGCAGTAAGAGCAGCGAAGGCGGCTGGATATTACAGTGCCGGAACGATAGAGTTCGTACTGGATAATGAAGAGCATTTCTATTTCATAGAGATGAATACGCGAATTCAGGTAGAGCATCCGGTCACGGAGCTGATTACAGGCATCGACTTAATCAAAGAACAGATTCGTATTGCGGCAGGCATGAAGCTTAGTCACACACAGGATGAGATTCAGATAAAGGGACACGCGATTGAGTGTCGCATCAATGCGGAGAGCGTTGGCAAGATTGACTTTTTGCATTTTCCGGCAGGACCGGGGGTGCGCGTAGACAGTCATCTATACAGTGGCTATGAAGTGAGTCCATATTATGATTCGATGCTGGCAAAAGTCATTGTCACCGGAAATACGAGATTGGAGGCAATCCGCTGCATGCGAAGAGCGTTAGAAGAGCTTGCGATTGAGGGCGTGCCGACGAACGCAGAATTTATGCATTTGCTGATGTATAATAAGGATTTTATCAAAGGAGACTATGACACCTCCTTCTGGGAGAAGCATAGCGATGCCATTATGGAATGGCAGAAAAAGGAAAACATGTAAATATGAGTGAAGTATTTCTTTTAAAACGTAAGAAGTTAGATTCCTTGAAAAAGATGAGAGACAGCTACTCGGGCAGAGAAGAAATCGTGGAATGTCCGGAGTGTCAGGAGAAAATGGCACGTCAGATGCTTGCGATGAAGAGGTTTGTCTGTCCAGAGTGTGGTCATTATTATGCGGTCTCGCCGCGAGAGCGAATTGCAATGGTTTGCGATGAAGACAGCTTCAAGGAGATGGATGCTGGATTAAAAAGTAAGAATCCAATCGGATTTCCGGGGTATCGTAATAAGCTGGACATGATGAAGGCAAAGACCGGTCTTGAGGATGCTGTGGTAACAGGAGTCGCAAAAATCGAAGGACAGAGGGTTGCCATTGGAGTATTGGATAGCAGCTTTCTGATGGGGAGCATGGGTACGGTTGTGGGAGAGAAAATCGCACGCCTTGCCGAGCACGCCAGAAGAAAGAAGCTGCCTCTTGTGATTTTTTCGGCAAGTGGCGGAGCCAGAATGCAGGAAGGGCTTTTCTCCCTGATGCAGATGGCGAAGACGGCGGCAGCGGTCGAGACATTCAAAAACACAGGTGGTCTATTCATATCCGTTCTGACGAATCCGACGACAGGTGGTGTGAGCGCAAGCTATGCAAGCCTTGGAGATATCATGATTGCGGAGCCGAACGCATTGATATGCTTTGCAGGTCCGCGTGTCATTGCGCAGACCATTGGGCAGGAGCTGCCGGAGGGCTTCCAGAGAGCGGAATTTCTCTTAGAGCACGGTATGCTGGACATGGTAGTTGAGCGTCAGGATTTAAGAAGCATGCTAGGGCGTATCCTGCGATTACATCATGCCTAGGACCAAGGGCAGTGTCCCAAAGAGAAAAGTATGCGAAAGGAATTGAGACTATGGAAGAAAGCAAGGTGCTGACTCCTTATACAAGAGTGCAGATTGCACGTAAGAAGAATCGACCAGGCATCACGGATTATATCGATGCGTTGTTTGAGGATTTTGTGGAGTTAAAGGGTGACAGACTCGGGGCGGAGGACGCGAGTATCTTAGGCGGAATTGCGACTTTTCGTGGAACGCCAGTGACAGTTATCGGACATCGCAAGGGTCACACCACAGAAGAGAATATTAAGTATAATTTTGGGATGACTTCACCGGAGGGGTATCGCAAGGCGGTGCGTCTGATGAAACAGGCAGAGAAGTTCTCTCGTCCGGTAATTACATTTGTAGATACGCCGGGTGCATATCCCGGGATTGAGGCGGAGGCCAATGGGCAGAGTGTGGCGATTGCAGAATCTATTGCCAAGACCATAACGCTTAAGGTTCCGGTCATTACCATTATTACAGGAGAGGGAAGTAGCGGCGGCGCGCTTGCAATTAGTGCGGCGGACAGCGTGTGGATGCTGGAAAATGCAGTTTATTCCATCCTATCTCCGGAGGGCTTTGCATCTATCATTTGGAAGGATTCCAAACGTGCAGAAGAAGCCTGTGATATTATGAAAATTACAGCGGGAGAGCTGTTGGAATACGGATTAATCGATGGCATTATTCCGGAGGGCAAACAGACTCTTCCCGTGATACGCAAGATGCTCGCAACCGAGCTGGCTCGTCTTGGCAAAATGAGCGAGCAAATGCTGGTTGCAGAGCGATATAGAAAATACAGACACATCGAAGGCGAGTATGCGCCTTCTGTGTGAAGCGAGGTTTAAATGCAAGGAATACATATTGTTGCGACAGGTCGTGCGGTTCCAAAGAAAATAGTAACCAATGACGATCTATCCAAAATTGTGGATACATCCCATGAGTGGATTGAAACGCGTACCGGAATCTGCCAAAGACATCTCTGTGAAGAGGAGACCAGTACCACATTGGCAGTTGAGGCGACGCGTAAGGCAGTGGCTGAAGCGATGGAGAAAGAGGGCTTACAGCCGGAAGAAATCGGTGTTGTAGTTGTTGCGACGGTTTCGGCGGAATATGCTTTTCCGTCTACGGCGTGTCTGGTGCAGAAGGCACTGGGATTGCCAAGCGATACAATGTCTTTTGACATTGAGGCTGCTTGCACCGGCTTTATATATGGACTCGAGGTGTGCCGAGGACTGCTTGCAGCAAATCACAGCAAGAAATATGCGCTCCTGATTGGTTGCGAGCAGATGTCAAGAATCCTTGATTTTACGGACCGCTCCAGTTGCATTCTCTTCGGAGATGGCGCAGGCGCAGCGGTGCTTCGTCTGGAGGAAGGCGTGTATGCGCACAGAGCCTGGTCGGATGGAAATCAGGACGTGCTGTATTGTAAGGGTGTAGGAAATGACAATGCAAAGCTGCAGATGGACGGACAGGAGGTATTCAAGTTCGCGGTACGTGTGTTAAAGCAGGGACTTGACACTATCTTGGAGGATGCGGACCTTACGATAGAGGATGTGGACTATGTGATTTGCCATCAGGCGAATAAGCGCATTGTCGAGCACGTGATGAAGAAGTTTCCGGGGCAGGAGCACAAGTTCTATGTGAATATTCACAATTATGCGAACACATCGGGAGCGAGCATCCCAATCGCCTTAGATGAGATGCGTGAGAAGGGCTTGCTTACGGAAGGCATGAAGGTGGCGCTGGTTGGCTTTGGCGCCGGTTTCACATGGGCGAGTGCAGTACTTACCATATAATATGTAATTTGGCAACAGATACTGTTGTCAAGAAGAAGAGGAAAACGACTATGAGAATTAATGAACTTTTAGGAACAGAATATCCATTTATTCAGGGCGGTATGGCAAATATCGCAACAGGCGAATTCGCCGCGGCAGTATCGAATGCCGGAGGTTTAGGACTCATCGGTGCAGGTGGAATGAACGCCGAGATGCTGCGTGAGAATATTCGCCGATGCAAGGAGCTGACAGACAAACCTTTTGGTGTCAATATCATGCTCATGAATCCGGACGTGGATGCAATGGCGCAGGTGGTTGTGGAAGAAGGCGTGAAGGTAGTAACAACCGGAGCCGGAAGTCCTGCAAAATACATTCCAATGTGGAAGGAAGCTGGCATGATTATCATGCCGGTGGTATCTGCAGTAGCACTTGCGAAGAAGATGGAGAGTCTCGGTGCAGATGCTGTTATCGCAGAAGGAACCGAAAGCGGTGGTCATGTAGGCGAGATGACAACCATGACCCTTATTCCACAGGTGATTGACGCAGTTTCCATCCCGGTTATTGCGGCTGGCGGAATCGGAGACGGCAGACAGCTTGCAGCAGCCTTCGCACTTGGAGCGTGTGGTGTACAGCTTGGAACCTGTCTTCTTGTAGCAGAAGAATGTCCAATTCATGAGAATTACAAAGACGCCGTGATTAAATGCAAAGACAACGGAACAACGGTAACCGGTCGTATCGCAGGTACGCCGGTTCGAATCCTCAAGAACAACATGGCGCGCGAATATATCAAGCAGGAAAAGGCTGGCGCAGACAAGATGGAATTGGAAAAATACACACTTGGCTCGCTAAGACGTGCGGTATTCGAAGGCGATGTGAAGAATGGTTCGCTGATGGCTGGTCAGGTTGCTGGACAGTTACATGAGATTAAGCCAATTCGTGCGATTTTTGAAGAGATGTATGCAGGATATCAGGTAGTTGTAGAGAACCTGAAATAAGAGAGGAAAGTTATGGAAGTTGTATTTTTATATGCCGGACAGGGCAGCCAGAAGGTCGGAATGGGCATGGATATGTATGAAAAATACCCATCCTATCGTAAGGTGATAGATGCGTGTCTGCCAGAGAATTTGAAGAAAATAATGCAGGATGGACCAATCGAGGAGCTGTCACAGACAGAAAACACACAGGGCTGTATGGCGGCTTTTGCGGCAGGGGTTACAGCCGTGCTCAAGGAGCAAGGAATTGTGCCGACGAAGGTGGCAGGTCTTAGTCTTGGTGAATACGGTGCGCTTCATGCGGCAGGCGTATTTGATGCGAAGACATATGTGGATATCACTTGTTTCCGTGGCAAAGCCATGGCAGAAGCTGCGGCCGGAAAAAGCTGTAGCATGAGTGCGATTCTTGGAATGACCTCAGCACAAGTAGAAGAAGCCTGCGAAAAGGTGCAGGAATCACAGGCAGGCTTTGTAACACTCGTCAATTACAACTGTCCGGGACAGTATGTAATCTGCGGCGATGAGCCGGCGGTTGCCGAGGCGGAAAACATATTGAAAGAGATGGGAATGAAACGAAGCATTCGTCTGAATGTCAGCGGACCATTCCATACCAGATACATGGCTCCGGCAGCCGAGAAATTGGGCGCTTTTTTAGAGCAGATTGATTTTAACCAGCCGCAGATTCCGGTCGTGCTGAACGTGACAGGAGATTACTATGATGGACAGTCGAACCTGAAGGACAATCTCTGCAAGCAGATTCAAAATGGTGTGCATTTTGAGGAAGGTCTTGTACGTCTAATGGAAGATGGTGCAGATACCTTCGTGGAAATCGGACCGGGAAACACTTTGAGCGGATTCTTGAAAAAGACAGCTAAGGCGCTGGGCAGGGAAGTGTGTATTTACACAATTGATAAAGCAGAGGATGTTGACGGAGTAATTGGAGGAATCAAAAATGGAAAATAACAAAACAGCCATCGTAACCGGCGGTAGCCGTGGTATCGGAAGAGCTATCTGCGTACGACTTGCAAAGATGGGAATGAACGTGATTTTTAACTATAATTCTGGTGAAGAAGCAGCAAAGGAGACTGTTGCTTTGTGTCAGGAACAGGGCGTAGAGTCGCATGCAATTCGCGCAGACGTCAGTGACCCGATAGCATGTGAGAACTTCGTAGCAGAAGCGATGCGACTGTCTGGCGGTCGTATGGATGTACTTGTCAATAACGCAGGCATCACCAGGGACGGCTTGATTATGCGCATGACAAATGAGCAGTTTGAGGCAGTTGTGGATGTCAACTTGAAAGGGTGCTTCTACATGTGCCGCGAGGCTGCGAAGATTATGATGAAGCAGCGCTCTGGCAAAATCGTGAATATCAGCAGTGTGGTTGGTGTGGCAGGCAATGCCGGACAGACCAATTATGCGGCAAGCAAGGCTGGTGTTATCGGTCTGACCAAGTCGCTTGCCAAGGAGCTTGCTTCTAGAAAAATCAATGTCAACGCAATCGCTCCGGGCATGATTGAAACCGACATGACAGATGTGTTAAGCGATGCCGTAAAGGAAAAGATGACAGAGACAATTCCTTTTAAGGCAGCAGGCAAGGCGGAGGATATCGCGAATGCGGTAGCCTTTCTGTCCGGCGAAGAGAGTAGCTATATTACAGGACAGGTACTTTGTGTAGATGGAGGCATGGTAATCTAATGAGAAGAGTCGTTGTAACAGGACTTGGTGCAATCACACCAATTGGAAATAACGTAGCTAAGATGTGGGAGGCGGTAGAGAATGGCGTATGCGGAATCGCGCCAATTACACACTACGACACCACAGACAGAAAAGTCACACTTGCAGGTGAGGTCAAAGACTTCAACGCAGAAGATTATATCGATAAGAAGGAAGTCCGCAAAATGGATAAGTTCACCCAGTATGCTGTGGTTGCTGCTAAGGAGGCGATGGCAGATTCAGGGCTTGATATGGAGAAGGAGGATGCCAGTCGATGCGGCATTATCGTATCAAGTGGTATCGGTGGCATAGAGACGATTCAGACTGAGTGTGTAAAGGGCGAAGAAAAGGGATACGACCGTGTATCCCCATACTTCATTCCAAGCGGAATCATCAATATGGCAGCAGGACAGATTGCAATTGCGCATGGATTTAAGGGAATGTGTACCGCAGTAGTAACAGCTTGTGCAAGTGGAACGAATGCGATTGGTGACGCATTCCATCATATTCGTGACGGCTATGCAGAAGTCATGATGTGTGGTGGTACGGAAGCCAGCATTACCCCATTTGGCATCGGCGGATTCACTTCTCTGAAGGCACTTAGTACAGCAACTGATCCAAATCGTGCATCGATTCCTTTTGATGCAGAGCGTAACGGATTTGTGATGGGCGAGGGCGCCGGAATTCTTGTATTAGAGGAATATGAGCATGCGATTGCGCGTGGCGCGCACATCTATTGTGAGGTGGTAGGCTACGGTGCGAACTGTGACGCACACCACATGACAGCCCCACTCGAGGACGGAAGCGGTGCAGCAGCTTGTATGGAGATTGCTTTAAAGGATGCACAGCTTTGTCCAGAGGATATCGATTATATCAACGCGCATGGCACTTCCACACCGCTGAATGACAAGGGAGAGACTCGCGCAATCAAGCTGGCGTTTGGTAATGCTGCACAAAAGGTTATGGTAAGTTCTACCAAAGGAATGACCGGACATATGCTTGGCGCAGCGGGCGCAGTCGAGGGTATTATCATAGCGCTGAGTGTCAATAAGGACTTCGTGCCAGCAACGATTAACTATCAGGTGCCAGACGAGAACTGTGACCTGGATATCGTTCCAAATACTGGTAGAAAGACAACTGTAAATTATGCGATGTCCAACTCCTTGGGCTTTGGTGGACACAACGCGAGTGTGATTGTAAAGAAGTATACGGCATAATCAAAAATAGAGAGGAAACATCATGGAATTGAATTCAAATCAGATTCAGGAGATTCTGCCACACAGATATCCGTTTTTATTAGTAG